>NZ_BAXD01000103.1:0-510 GCF_001310395.1 Halolactibacillus sp. JCM 19043 | reverse complement strand
ATCCAGAGACGCATACCCTTACCTTCAAAGCGATCGATCAATGTGTGATTAGTCTCTCTGACGTTGTTTTTCCTTATGGCCAAGATCATGTCAACCATGCCATTCAGACACAAATGAACCTGAAAGATAAGAAAAAGTACGGGAAGGCTATTGGATGGTCACTTGAGGACCATGGTGACTACTACATTGTTAAATGCTTAATCGATGTGCCGCCTGCACCCTACCTGAACACCTCAACATCAACGGGTATGATTGGGGTTGATTTGAATGTGAATCATCTCGCTGTCGCCAATGTCAACGACATTGGTCAATGTGTGGATGCCTTTACCCTCCCATTTAACTTAGAGGGTAAAACCAGTCGACAGCAGGCGAAAATAATAGAAGCAGAGGTTATTGCCCTCGTTGACTATGCCGTTAAACATCATAAAACACTTGCCATCGAAAGATGGATACGACGCGGTCCAAAGTGTCGCGTCCTTATGGACATAGGAAAGCCAATCGTCGAATGAA
>NZ_BAXD01000102.1:0-544 GCF_001310395.1 Halolactibacillus sp. JCM 19043 | reverse complement strand
CGCTTTTATGTCCATAGGACGCGACACTTTGGACCGCGTCGTATCCAATTTTTCGATAGCGAGTGGTTTATGATGTTTAACGGCATAGTCAACGAGGGCAATAACCTCTGCTTCTATTATTTTCGTCGCCTGTCCACTGGTTTTACCCTCTAAGTTAAACGGAAGGGTAAAGGCATCCACACATTGACCAATGTCGTTGACATTGGCGACGGCGATATGATTCGCATTCAAATCAACACCAATCATGCCGGTTGACGTTGAGGTATTCAGATAGGGTGTAGCAGGCACATCAATTAAGCATTTAACGATATAGTAGTCACCATGGTCCTCAAGCGACCATGCAATCGGCTTCCCATACTTTTTCTTATCTTTCAGGTTCATTTGTGTCTGAATGGCACGATTGACATGATCTTGACCATAAGGAAAAACAACGTCAGCGAGACGAATGACGCATTGGTCGATCGCTTTAAAGGTAAGGGTATGCGTCTCTGGGTGATAATGAAACACAAAGTTACCTGATTTAGCATCTTTTCGTCCTGAAATA
>NZ_BAXD01000101.1:0-553 GCF_001310395.1 Halolactibacillus sp. JCM 19043 | reverse complement strand
GTCATTCGTCTCACTGACGTTTTTTTTTCTTATGGTCAAGATCTTGTCAATCGTGCCATTCAAACACAAATGAACCTGAAAGATAAGAAAAAGTACGGGAAGCCTATTGGATGGTCGCTTGAGGACCATGTTGACTACTATATCGTTAAATGCTTAATTGATGTGCCGGCTACACCCTATCTGAATACCTCAACATCAACGGGTATGGTTGGTGTTGATTTGAATGTGAATCATCTCGCTGTCGCCAATGTCAACGACATTGGTCAATGTGTGGATGCCTTTACTCTTCCGTTTAACTTAGAGGGTAAAACCAGTGGACAGGCAACGAAAATAATAGAAGCAGAAGTTATTGCCCTTGTTGACTATGCTGTTAAACATCATAAACCACTCGCCATCGAAAGATTGGATACGACGCGGTCCAAAGTGTCGCGTCCTTATGGACATAGGAAAGCCAATCGTCGAATGAGTCAGTTTGCTTATCAAAAGATGATACTAGCAATCAAGTCAAGAGCCGAAAAAATGGGGGTTGCTGTCTACGTTGTTAATCCTGCTT
>NZ_BAXD01000100.1:0-567 GCF_001310395.1 Halolactibacillus sp. JCM 19043 | reverse complement strand
GCACTTATCCACATATCAGGAGAATCCCATAAACTTGCTTTTAGTAAGCGTGTAATCTTTAGATAAGTCTCTTTACTATTTGTTTCAAGATGAATGAGAACATGTAAACCATAAGTAATGAGAGCGGCATATATCTGATTGTGTACCGCTTGCTCGCTTCTGCCATAGAAAGTCTTAATGTTCAAATGTTGTTTAATCCATTTGAAGAAAAGTTCGATGGCCCAACGCGATTTATACATGTCCGCAATATCTTTAGCACTTAAGTCAAATCGATTAGTAATGAGATTAAGTATGTCTCCTTTGTTGTCATAAATCTTTATCAATCTAAAAGTGTTCTCACATCGTGTTTGAGTGGAACCAATAACAATCATTTCGTCAGAAATGATTTCTGAGTCTTCAGGAAGTTTGATGGTCTTTAACGAACGAATAACGGCATTTTTTCGAAGACGCGTAAGAAAGTAATAGCCTTCATCAACCATTTGATCAAATTTTTTGTAGTCTAAATATCCACGATCAAACACATACATGCAGGATTTATCATCAACAAATTCTTCAAGTTGCGAGCGA
>NZ_BAXD01000099.1:0-585 GCF_001310395.1 Halolactibacillus sp. JCM 19043 | reverse complement strand
GCTCATGCTGAGCGTTGGCAGAAAGATTGGGTAGCGGCGCGTTACGGTAAGATGACCATTTCGGGACGGAAAGACGCCAAATCAGGTAACTTTGTCTTTCATTATCACCCAGAGACGCATACCCTTACCTTCAAAGCAATCGACCAATGCGTCATTCGTCTCGCTGACGTTGTTTTTCCTTATGGTCAAGATCATGTCAATCACGCCATTCAGACACAAATGAACCTGAAAGATAAGAAAAAGTATGGGAAGCCGATAGCATGGTCACTTGAGGACCATGGTGACTACTACATCGTTAAATGCTTAATCGATGTGCCGGCTACACCTTATCTAAATACCTCAACATCAACGGGCATGATTGGTGTTGATTTGAATGTCAATCATATCGCAGTCGCCAATATCAACGCCATAGGTCAATGTGTGGATACCTTTACTCTCCCGTTTAACTTAGAGGGTAAAACCAGTGGGCAGGTAACGAAAATCATAGAAGCGGAGGTTATTGCCCTCGTTGACTATGCCGTTAAACATCATAAACCACTCGCCATCGAAAGATTGGATACGATGCGGTCCAAAGTGTCGCGTCCC
>NZ_BAXD01000098.1:0-598 GCF_001310395.1 Halolactibacillus sp. JCM 19043 | reverse complement strand
TGCTCATCCTGAGCGTTGGCAGAAAGATTGGGCAGCGGCGCGTTACGGTAAGATGACCATTTCAGGACGGAACGACGCTAAATCAGGTAACTTTGTCTTTCATTATCATCCAGAGACGCATACCCTTACCTTTAAGGCGATCGATCAATGTGTGATTCGTCTCTCTGACGTTGTTTTTCCTTATGGTCAAGATCATGTCAACCATGCCATTCAGACACAAATGAACCTGAAAGATAAGAAAAAGTATGGGAAGCCGATTGCATGGTCGCTTGAGGACCATGGTGACTACTATATCGTTAAATGCTTAATTGATGTGCTGGCTACACCCTATCTGAATACCTCGACATCAACGGGCATGATTGGTGTTGATTTGAATGTGAATCATCTTGCTGTCGCCAATGTCAACGCCATTGGTCAATGTGTGGATGCCTTTACTCTTCCGTTTAACTTAGAGGGTAAAACCAGTGGACAGGCAACGAAAATAATAGAAGCAGAGGTTATTGCCCTCGTTGACTATGCCGTTAAACATCATAAACCACTCGCTATCGAAAAATTGGATACGACGCGGTCCAAAGTGTCGCGTCCTTATGGACATAAA
>NZ_BAXD01000097.1:0-611 GCF_001310395.1 Halolactibacillus sp. JCM 19043 | reverse complement strand
AAAAAACGGATTTAACAAATCCAGCTCCTTGGTTTCTAAATATTTTCGGACACGAATCTTCAAGTGGTGAGAAGGTGACGGTTAATTCTGCTTTAGGTGTTCCCGCAGTTTACACTTGCGTCAATATTTTAGCAAACAGTATTGCAAAGTTACCTTTTCAAACATTTAAGAAAACAAGTGATGGTAGGGTAAGGGATAAAAAGCATGCTGTGGCAAAGGTACTTGAAACTAGACCTAATCCATATCAAAGTCCTTTTAAGTTTAAGCACTTGATAGAAACTCATCGCAATACGTGGGGAAATGCTTATATCAACATTAACTGGGGGCAGATGGCCGACCAAAAGAATTATGGCTTCTGAATCCTGCTGTAACAGAACCTCATGTTGATGTGAAAACGAATGAACTATGGTATTACACCACGTTACCAAATGGGAAGTATGTAAAAATTGGTTACGGTGATATTATTCATCTAACAGCACTTTCAACAGACGGATTAAAAGGAAAACCACCCATACAAGTAGCACGTGAAGCAATCGGTAGCAGTCAGGCTGCTCAAAAGTTTAAAGGGAAGTTCTATAAGCATGGTGCATCCAACAGTGGTGTTTTAAAGG
>NZ_BAXD01000096.1:0-611 GCF_001310395.1 Halolactibacillus sp. JCM 19043 | reverse complement strand
AAACAACGGATTTAACAAATCCAGCTCCCTGGTTTCTAAATATTTTCGGTCACGAATCTTCAAGTGGTGAGAAGGTGACGGTTAATTCTGCTTTAGGTGTTCCGGCAGTTTACACTTGCGTCAATATTTTAGCGAACAGTATTGCAAAGTTACCTTTTCAAACATTTAAGAAAACAAGTGATGGTAGGGTAAGAGATAAAAAGCATGCTGTTGCAAAGGTACTTGAAACTAGACCCAATCCATATCAAAGCCCTTTTAAGTTTAAGCACTTGATAGAAACTCATCGCAATACGTGGGGAAATGCTTATATCAACATTAACTGGGGGCAGATGGCCGACCAAGAGAATTATGGCTTCTGAATCCTGCTGTGACAGAACCTCATGTTGATGTGAAAACGAATGAACTATGGTATTACACCACGTTACCAAACGGGAAGTATGTAAAAATCGGTTACGGTGATATCATTCATCTAACAGCACTTTCAACAGACGGATTAAAAGGAAAACCACCCATACAAGTAGCACGTGAAGCAATCGGTAGCAGTCAGGCTGCTCAAAAGTTTAAAGGGAAGTTCTATAAGCATGGTGCATCCAACAGTGGTGTTTTAAAAG
>NZ_BAXD01000095.1:0-635 GCF_001310395.1 Halolactibacillus sp. JCM 19043 | reverse complement strand
AGCCAGAGACGCATACCCTTACCTTTAAGGCGATCGACCAATGCATCATTCGTCTCGCTGACGTTGTTTTTCCTTATGGTCAAGATTATGTCAATCGTGCCATTCAGACACAAATGAACCTGAAAGATAAGAAAAAGTACGGGAAGCCTATTGGCTGGTCGCTTGAAGACCATGGTGACTACTATATCGTTAAATGCTTAATTGACGTACCAGCTACACCCTATCTGAATACCTCAACATCAACCGGTATGATTATGAATGTGAATCATCTCGCTGTCGCCAATGTCAACGATATTGGTCAATGTGTGGATGCCTTTACCCTCCCATTTAACTTAGAGGGTAAAACCAGTGGACAGCAGGCGAAAATAATAGAAGCAGAGGTTATTGCCCTCGTTGACTATGCCGTTAAACACCATAAACCACTTGCCATCGAAAGATTGGATACGACGCGGTCCAAAGTGTCGCGTCCTTATGGACATAAGAAAGCGAATCGTCGAATGAGTCAGTTTGCTTATCAAAAGATGATCCTAGCAATCCGATCAAGAGCTGAAAAAATGGGGGTCGCTGTCTACGTTGTTAACCCTGCTTATACCAGTCAAATTGGCAAGATGAAATATATGAAGCGGCTCGGTGTA
>NZ_BAXD01000094.1:0-680 GCF_001310395.1 Halolactibacillus sp. JCM 19043 | reverse complement strand
ATCATTCGTCTCGCTGACGTTGTTTTTCCTTATGGTCAAGATCATGTCAATCACGCCATTCAGACACAAATGAACCTGAAAGATAAGAAAAAGTATGGGAAGCCGATAGCATGGTCACTTGAGGACTATGGTGACTACTATATCGTTAAATGCTTAATCGATGTGCCGGCTACACCCTATCTAAATACCTCAACATCAACAGGTATGGTTGGTGTTGATTTGAATGTGAATCATATCGCTGTCGCCAATGTCAATGCCATCGGTCAATGTGTGGATGCCTTTACCCTCCCGTTTAACTTAGAGGGTAAAACCAGTGGGCAGGTAACGAAAATCATAGAAGCGGAGGTTATTGCCCTCGTTGACTATGCCGTTAAACATCATAAACCACTCGCCATCGAAAAATTGGATACGACGCGGTCCAAAGTGTCGCGTCCCTATGGAAACAAACAAGCTAATCGACGAATGAGTCAGTTTGCTTATCAAAAGATGATTCTAGCAATCAAGTCAAGAGCTGAAAAAATGGGGGTGGCTGTCTACGTTGTTAATCCCGCTTATACCAGTCAAATTGGTAAGATGAAATATATGAAGCGACTCGGTGTGTCCATTCATATGGCAGCCGCTTATGTCATTGCCCGTCGGGCAATGGGTTTTAAAGAAATACTCCCACCAATGGAGGCCAC
>NZ_BAXD01000093.1:0-695 GCF_001310395.1 Halolactibacillus sp. JCM 19043 | reverse complement strand
AGATCAAACACCTAAAGTCTCGCTTGGGCCAGTTGAACTTTAAGAAAGATCGATATGAAAAACAATTGCTTAAATTGACAAACAAAGTGACGGGTGTGTGTTTCGGGAGTAAGAAACTCGCGCGCGGCCGGTTAACACAAACGTCTTATCACACTTATCCTGAGCGTTGGCAGAAAGATTGGGTAGCGGCGCGTTACGGTAAGATGACCATTTCGGGAAGGAAAGACGCCAAATCAGGTAACTTTGTCTTTCATTATCACCCAGAGACGCATACCCTTACCTTCAAAGCGATCGACCAATGCGTCATTCGTCTCTTTGACGTTGTTTTTCCTTATGGTCAAGATCATGTCAATCACGCCATTCAGACACAAATGAATCTGAAAGATAAGAAAAAGTATGGGAAGCCGATAGCATGGTCGCTTGAGGATCATGGTGACTACTACATCGTTAAATGCTTAATCGATGTGTCGCGTGCACCCTATCTAAATACCTCAACATCAACAGGTATGGTTGGTGTTGATTTGAATGTGAATCATATCGCAGTCGCCAATATCAACGCCATAGGTCAATGTGTGGATGCCTTTACCCTCCCGTTTAATTTAGAGGGTAAAACCAGTGGACAGCAGGCGAAAATAATAGAAGCAGAGGTCATTGCCCTCGTTGACTATGCCGTTAAACAGCATAAACCACTCGCC
>NZ_BAXD01000092.1:0-712 GCF_001310395.1 Halolactibacillus sp. JCM 19043 | reverse complement strand
GGGTCAGTTGAACTTTAAGAAAGATCGATACGAAAAACAGCAGACACAACTGACAAATAAAGTGATTGGTGTGTGTTTTGGCAGTAAAAAACTCGCCCGCGGCCGGTTAACACAAAAGACGTATAACGCTCATCCTGAGCGTTGGCAGAAAGATTGGGCAGCGGCGCGTTACGGTAAGATGACCATTTCGGGACGGAAAGATGCTAAATCAGGTAACTTTGTGTTTCATTATCACCCAGAGACGCATACCCTTACCTTTAAAGCGATCGACCAATGCGTCATTAGTCTCTCTGACGTTGCTTTTCCTTATGGCCAAGATCATGTCAATTGTGCCATTCAGACACAAATGAACCTGAAAGATAAGAAAAAGTACGGAAAGCCTATTGGATGGTCACTTGAGGACCATGGTGACTACTACATCGTTAAATGCTTAATCGATGTGCCGGCTACACCTTATCTAAATACCTCAACATCAACGGGTATGGTTGGTGTTGATTTGAATGTAAATCATATCGCAGTCGCCAATATCAACGCCATAGGTCAATGTGTGGATGCCTTTACCCTCCCGTTTAACTTAGAGGGTAAAACCAGTGGGCAGGTAACGAAAATCATAGAAGCGGAGGTTATTGCCCTCGTTGACTATGCCGTTAAACATCATAAACCACTCGCCATCGAAAGATTGGATACGACGCGGTCCAAAGTGTCGCGCCCC
>NZ_BAXD01000091.1:0-723 GCF_001310395.1 Halolactibacillus sp. JCM 19043 | reverse complement strand
TTTAACAGGTGAGGGTTTACCTAGAATCAACGACGGATTTGAGAAGTATAAACTTTGGGACCAAGACCCAGATGTTGTTGATAAATCAATTATTGACGAGTGGTTTAATGAAGTAATCGATAAAACTTGGGTTCCACTACCGTAGGTGATGAATGATGAAAATTGAATTAATGATTGAAAACAAAAAACAAACATTTACTGTACCATTCACTCCATTGCTAGCTAGACGTAAGTATTATGAACTGATGGCAGAATTAGAAGCGAAAAATGGAGAAGTTGAACCAACACCAAAAGATATCTTAGAAGAAGACGATGAGTTATATTCTATCTTATCTGATGTTGTATTCCAAAAACAATTCACGTTAGAAAATCTATACGCGGGAGCAAGTAAAGAGTATTTAGATGAAAAACTACGTGAAGCAATTTTCGGAACGAAGCCAAAGAAGGAAAGTGAAGAGGGAAACGAGACGGGGGAGTGACGTTTAAAGAAGCGTACACTTCCCTTAAAACTTTGTATCAAAAAGTTAATGTTTCCACAACAACAATATACGCAGAAATGGACGCTAGCTGAAATAGATCAGTTAGACGTCCATTTTTTTGAAGAATTAATGAGTATGGATCAAGTAGAAAAAGAGGTTTATTTATCTGAAGTGTGGTAGGAGGTGGGAAAATGGCAGTAAGAGAAGTAGGTAACCTGAGAACGAAGTTATCTTGGGAAGATGA
>NZ_BAXD01000090.1:0-749 GCF_001310395.1 Halolactibacillus sp. JCM 19043 | reverse complement strand
TTCCTGGTATGTTGAATCCTGAAGCCAAAGAAGTTGTGCGTAGTGAGTGGGAGAGGGCAAATACAGGATTAAACAATGCGCAACGAATTGCTATTTTAGATGCGGGATTAGAGTTTCAAAGCATATCAATGCCATTAAAAGATGCTCAATTCGTAGAAGGTATGAAATACGACAAAACCGATATTGCTATGCTCTATAACATTCCCATGCATATGGTCAATGAATTAGAAAGATCTACGCATAACAATATGGAACAACAGTCATTGGATTTTATTCAGAATACACTTAGCCCCATTATCAAACAGTGGGAAGAAGAATTTACGTATCAATTATTTTCAGAGCGAGAGCAATTAAGATATTACTCTAAATTTAATCTTACTAGCTTATTACGTGCGGATTCGAAGTCGCGCGGTGAGTTTTACAAAACGATGTGGGAAATTGGTGGCTTTGATATTAATAAAATATTGGAGCTTGAGGATATGGACGGTATTGGAGAAATGGGTAATAAACGTTTCGTATCACTTAACTACACAACACTTGATCTTATAGAAGAGTATCAACGTGCGAAATCAGGCGCATCGAAAGGGGGTGAGGAAAATGAAGAAGAATAGAAATTATCCTGTTTACATGAGTGCAGGATCTCATCAGTCAAATCAACTTATGACGGTTAAAAACCTCACCGAAACATCGGCAGACTTATACATTTATGGTGAAATTGTAGACAACACAGATTATAAATGGGACGAAGC
>NZ_BAXD01000089.1:0-757 GCF_001310395.1 Halolactibacillus sp. JCM 19043 | reverse complement strand
TGCTAGTTTTGATGCATTATAAATAAGCGTCACTAAATCAAAGTGAGCTTTTGCACGTTTTCCTGTACGGTAACGAACATTATTAAGCTGGAAAAACTCCTTAAGATAGCCATTTACTCTTTCGACAGAACTGCGACGTTTAGCAATAGTTTTCCATGCCTGTGAACCACGAGCAGGAGCTGAATATTTCCGAAGATCTGTTGTTATTTTAACCTTGTACACTTTTTGACAAATACCTTCGGTATTTAAGGGACATTCACTACATTCTTTAGGTCGTGTGTACTTTAATGTTTCATACTTTGGATCATAGCTGTCGTAACGATATGAATGTTCACGGAAACATGTTGGCGCAAAGTGTTCATCATACCCTACGAGCTCCCTTTCATTCTTTTTGTTATAGGCAATGTTTGCGTGTTGACCCATACGGTATATTTGCTCATAAATAGGCGCATAATCATAGCAGCATCTAGTGTTTGATACCGTAATGATGGTAGAAATAATCGATTTTGAATACCTTTAAGCAGAGGAATAGCTGCTTTTCCATCATTTAAGTTTCCAGATGAAAAGAGAGATTGCAAGATATACTGACTTTTGGCTCCAACGGCTAAGTGGCCCTTAAATCCATACCAGAAGACATTTTTGCCTTGGCTATTCTTTTTGACACCCCATTGAGGTTCTTGTGGCACTTCGGAACGAAGTGCCTCTAATGGAGCGTCTAATTGGTCTTCAATTTTCTTTTCGTAAAGAGACAGATTCG
>NZ_BAXD01000088.1:0-820 GCF_001310395.1 Halolactibacillus sp. JCM 19043 | reverse complement strand
TGAAATTCATTCAAAGAAGAAAAAAATAAAAATGAATTTAGTGAGATTTTATCATTTGTTAATCAGTTGAAACGAGAGAAGGCAGAGAATAGAATTAAAGATGTCATTTATTCTTTAGGTAGAGTTCATCAATTTGAGTTGATAAATAATATTATAAAGAAAACGGGGTACCAAATTAATTCGAATAATAGCATTATGGACTTGTTCTTTGATACAAATAAATGCAACTATTATTTTCATAAGCTTTCTGATTCTGGTTATGAAATAGTAAATATACAAGATCGTAGAGATGATAATTCATTTATATCACCTAGTGAAACCCTGGTATTTTCTTTTCCCTGGAATAAACAAAGGATGATTGATGCTTTTAAAGAAATTGGAGAAGCTGTCGGGAATAAATGGGAGCATCAACCAATTAATCATAAAGTGTGCTTGATAAAGCCTTTAAACATTGCTGTGATAGAAAATGGTTATCACTCGTCCTCGATTAATATCATAACTAATGAATCGCCATTTAAGGTAACAAGTTGTTTAGATTTAACGCCAATATATAATGAGATATTTACCGATGGTGTGTATTTTTTTGACAAGAAAAGTTCTACCAAGCTCGCTCCTGTTAGGTCTGTTGAAATGGCCGCTATTTTTGAAATTGGACGAATAATATTAGACGATAGTGAGAAGGCATTAGATATTGATTCTTAAGTTGGGTAGCCTGAAGGTCCAGCAAGTGTCTGTAAGCAGCTAAAGATCAGCTGCGGACAGGCACTAACTGTCTCGCTCTTCCCTAAAATCCTCGATAATCAGAAGAATTAAAGAAACC
>NZ_BAXD01000087.1:0-823 GCF_001310395.1 Halolactibacillus sp. JCM 19043 | reverse complement strand
TGCTCATGCTGAGCGTTGGCAGAAAGATTGGGCAGCGGCGCGTTACGGTAAGATGACCATTTCAGGACGGAACGACGCTAAATCAGGTAACTTTGTCTTTCATTATCATCCAGAGACGCATACCCTTACCTTTAAGGCGATCGATCAATGTGTGATTCGTCTCTCTGACGTTGTTTTTCCTTATGGCCAAGACCATGTCAACCATGCCATTCAGACACAAATGAACCTGAGAGATAAGAAAAAGTATGGGAAGCCTATTGGATGGTCACTTGAGGATCATGGTGACTACTACATCGTTAAATGCTTAATCGATGTGCCAGCTACACCCTATCTGAATACCTCAACATCAACGGGCATGATTGGTGTTGATTTGAATGTGAATCATATCGCTGTCGCCAATGTCAACGCCATAGGTCAATGTGTGGATGCCTTTACGCTTCCGTTTAACTTAGAGGGTAAAACCAGTGGACAGCAGGCGAAAATCATAGAAGCAGAGGTTATTGCCCTCGTTGACTATGCCGTTAAACATCATAAACCACTCGCCATCGAAAGATTGGATACGACGCGGTCCAAAGTGTCGCGTCCCTATGGACATAGGAAAGCCAATCGTCGAATGAGTCAGTTTGCTTATCAAAAGATGATCCTAGCGATCAAGTCAAGAGCTGAAAAAATGGGGGTCGCTGTCTACGTTGTGAATCCCGCTTATACCAGTCAAATTGGTAAGATGAAATATATGAAGCGACTCGGTCTGTCCATTCACATGGCAGCCGCTTATGTCATTGCCCGTCGGGCAATGGGTTTTAAAGAAATACTCCCACCAATG
>NZ_BAXD01000086.1:0-852 GCF_001310395.1 Halolactibacillus sp. JCM 19043 | reverse complement strand
ACCATTACTTTTCTTCTTAAAACAGAAAATATTAGTGGCTATAAACAATTGAAAATCAACTAATTCAATAGGTTGTCCTGCTAAAATACCTTCAACATGCCTGAACTCTCTACTAAACCAATAAAAATCATCTAGTTCATTTTCATCAAAATAAAAAAGACTATCATTTGACTGACACTCTTGATAATCTCTTAAAAAGCGTTTTACTGCCCATTTATGTTTTTTTCCTGCCTTGATATTACCGTTTAAAATATCATCACAATAATTAAAAACCCTATCCAAAAAACTCATAGCCGACCACTAAACCTTTTTTCTGCTTCTGTTTTTGGTTTAGAACCTTCATCAGTTTCTGGAATAACTAACTTTAAACGAGATGTAATTGTAAGACCTAGATCATTCGCGGCTGATCTACATTCATTGAAAAGTAGATTTTTACTCCTTTGCATTTGAGCATATACTTTAAAATCATCTGTTGGTTTTGTTCTTCTGAGTAACTTTATTAGCTTAATGTATTGATACTTCGAATCGATATATCGAGCGAGAGAATCAATATCAAGATTACTGAAAATATTCATTCTCAATAATTCACTTGCAATTTTATCGAATTCATCCTTCTGGGATTTCAATAAATAAGTTGGTGCTTCTATTTTATCCGTGTGCCCTCTCAAAGCTTCTTCTTGTGCTTGTCTCTTCTTCGCCTCATCCTTGGTGATATGATTTGAGCGTCCTTTTCCTTGAATGACAGACAACGGTTGTTTTTTTCTTCCAGCCATGAATTACACCTCCTTTAAAAAATATTTCAAAAACGGATTTTTGTGTGCGCTTGACTGGGGCTACGCTCTACGGTACCAA
>NZ_BAXD01000085.1:0-854 GCF_001310395.1 Halolactibacillus sp. JCM 19043 | reverse complement strand
ACATCGAATATAGCTCGTTCAGTCAGTGGTTGATCTTTATTTTTCATCTGTTTAATAAGTGAGGTGATGAGCTGCTCAGCTAGTTGTTCAATCGGCTGTTTAATCGTTGTCAACTTTGGTGACTGTAGCATACGTGTGTAGTTATTGTAGTCATAACCGACAATTTTTAATTCATTTGGTATCTTGATGTTGTGACGTGTCGCATAAACAGTCAGTGCATAAGCCATCAAATCATTACTACAAAATACGCCGTCAAATTCATTGAGTTTGTTTGCTAAGTTTTCTTCAATAAAGCCATAATTATCATCAAACGTTGATTCCACATTAGCCCCTTCAATCACATCCCAAGGAATACTGTTTCGAGAACAAGTCATTTGAAAAGCATCAAATCGACGATTGGATAACATTTCAAAGTTTAACGGTCCAGCAATATGCAGTAATTTTTTGCAACCTTTCTTGATTAAATGCTGAGTAGCCAATTCCCCGCCGTGATAGTTATCACTCGCCACGTAGGGTATTTTAGATGAAATAATACGATCAAACGAAACAATCGGTATCGTTAAATTTTTATAGACATCAATATCTAGAGTATGTGAGCACATAATGACGCCATCTGCCCGGTGTTCTTTCAGCATCTGTAAATAGCCAGATTCCTTGTCTTTATCATTCACTGAATTACATATAATGATTTTAAAATTATTTTGGCTTGCATAGTGTTCAATCCAGTGAACCATCTCGCTAAAGAAAGGGTGGCGTATTTCAGGTACAATTAACCCAATCAAATGAGATTCATTTGATAGTAGTGAACGTGCAATTTGATTTGGTGAATAATTGAGTGATTGAATCGCTGCTTC
>NZ_BAXD01000084.1:0-1035 GCF_001310395.1 Halolactibacillus sp. JCM 19043 | reverse complement strand
CATTTTCGCAAGAAAATACTTATAAAAAAGTTAAATTTTTTATAAAAAACACTTGCAAAACTCTGAAAAACATAATATAATATATCTTGTCCTTGCGAGAAACAAAGACGAAGTGATATAAGATCTGGTGACAATAGCGAAGAGGTCACACCTGTTCCCATGCCGAACACAGTAGTTAAGCTCTTCAGCGCCGATGGTAGTTGGCTTAAGCCCGCAAGAGTAGGACGTCGCCAGGCAGTACGGAGGATTAGCTCAGCTGGGAGAGCACCTGCCTTACAAGCAGGGGGTCGCAGGTTCGAGCCCTGCATCCTCCACCATCTTGCCGGCCTAGCTCAATTGGTAGAGCAACTGACTTGTAATCAGTAGGTTGGGGGTTCAAGTCCTCTGGCCGGCACCAGTAATCGCGAGCCATTAGCTCAGTTGGTAGAGCATCTGACTTTTAATCAGAGGGTCGAAGGTTCGAATCCTTCATGGCTCACCATTTAGCGGGTGTGGTGGAATTGGCAGACACGCTAGACTTAGGATCTAGTGTCTTACGACGTGGGGGTTCAAGTCCCTCCACCCGCACTTCGCGAAAGTAGTTCAGTGGTAGAACACCACCTTGCCAAGGTGGGGGTCGCGGGTTCGAATCCCGTCTTTCGCTCCATTTCCAAATTCCAAAATCCATGCCGGGGTGGTGGAATTGGCAGACACACAGGACTTAAAATCCTGCGGTAGGTGACTATCGTGCCGGTTCAAGTCCGGCCCTCGGCACCATGCGCCCGTAGCTCAATTGGATAGAGCGTTTGACTACGGATCAAGAGGTTAGGGGTTCGACTCCTCTCGGGCGCGCCATTATCGGGAAGTAGCTCAGCTTGGTAGAGCACTTGGTTTGGGACCAAGGGGTCGCAGGTTCGAATCCTGTCTTCCCGACCATTTACAATTTAATGTTTTGTGGGGCCTTAGCTCAGCTGGGAGAGCGCCTGCTTTGCACGCAGGAGGTCAGCGGTTCGATCCCGCTAGGCTCCACCATTTTTTATGCCTTCGGGCATATTT
>NZ_BAXD01000083.1:0-1093 GCF_001310395.1 Halolactibacillus sp. JCM 19043 | reverse complement strand
TGAAATTCATTCGCGTAATAAAAAAGAACAAATCAACGCCGTTAAAAGAAAATTAAAAGCGACGAAGGCGCGCTTGACGACACTTCAAAAGATAAAAGGCTCTTTTGTCAAAGGAACACCGATGTTCAATAAAACATCACGTGAACAACAAAAAGGAGCCTTTTTTGTTGTGACATATAAGCATTCCACACGCTTATTTTACTGTGCTTATGATTTTGAACATCAATACCTTGATGTTGAAATCAAACACCTGAAGTCTCGCTTGGGCCAGTTGAACTTTAAGAAAGATCGATATGAAAAACAATTGATTCAATTGACAAACAAAGTGACGGGTGTATGTTTCGGGAGTAAGAAACTCGCGCGCGGCCGGTTAACGCAAAAGTCTTATCACGCTCATCCTGAGCGTTGGCAGAAAGATTGGGTAGCGGCGCGTTACGGTAAGATGACCATTTCGGGACGAAAGATGCCAAATCAGGTAACTTTGTCTTTCATTATCACCCAGAGACGCATACTCTTACCTTTAAGGCGATCAACCAATGCGTCATTCGTCTCGCTAACGTTGTTTTTCCTTATGGCCAAGATCATGTCAATCGTGCCATTCAGACACAAATGAACCTGAAAGATAAGAAAAAGTATGGGAAGCCTATCGGATGGTCACTTGAGGATCATGGTGACTACTACATCGTTAAATGCTTAATCGATGTGCCGCCTGCACCCTACCTGAATACCTCAACATCAATGGGTATGATTGGGGTTGATCTGAATGTAAATCATATCGCTGTCGCCAATGTCAACGCCATAGGTCAATGTGTGGATGCCTTCACGCTTTCATTTAACTTAGAGGATAAAACCAGTGGGCAGCAGGCGAAAATCATAGAAGCAGAGGTTATTGCCCTCGTTGACTATGCCGTTAAACATCATAAACCACTCGCCATTGAAAGATTGGATACGACGCGGTCCAAAGTGTCGCGTCCTTATGGACATAGCAAAGCCAATCACCGAATGAGTCAGTTTGCTTATCAAAAGATGATCATGTCAATCCGATCAAGAGCTGAAAAAATGGGGGTTGCTGTGTACATTGTTAATCCCGCTT
>NZ_BAXD01000082.1:0-1131 GCF_001310395.1 Halolactibacillus sp. JCM 19043 | reverse complement strand
TTTTAAGTGAGATAGAGATTGCTCACTAAAATTACTCACTAGCACCTTTTTCTTTCTAAATATAGAAAACAAGTGAGTTTCCCTGTAATATTAGTTTTAACCACAAAACCATTAGGAGGGAACCCACTTGTCTATATCTCATACTATAAGAATTCTCTTTGACATTCAAGATAAAAATATTATTTTTGAAGAGGATTGTGCCCGCGCGGCACAAAGAACGGCCTTGCTTGCACATTCCTGGAGGGGACACTCACGTATACCCCGACGCACTGTGACCGCTGTCACGCCGGAAATGAAGACTACACCATTATTAAAAATGGCACGAAGACATCAACGATAGTTATTCCAGCTGGGGGAACGAAAAAAACGTATCTCGAATTAAGAAAACAACGCTTCTATTGTAAACAATGCCAGACGACGTTCGTGGCAAAAACATCGCTAGTTAATGAAGGGTGCTTCATCTCGAAAGATACGTGCCTTCAGGCGGGGATAAAGACAGCTGAAGCTCGTTCAATAAAAGATATTGCCCGTGATTGTGCTGTTTCTCCAACAACGGTTCAACGTGAAATTAATAAGACGAGTCAAGAGCTTCAAACGTATGATCGGACGTTACCTGAGAACCTTTCTTTTGATGAATTTAAGGTAGCCAAAGGACAGATGGCTTTTATCTATATCGATGTGGCTTCTGGTGATCTCTTAGATATACTCCCACAACGTGATGGGCGCACGATTCGCAACCACTTTACGACGTATTTTACTTTTAAACAGCGCAAGAAAGTGAAGACAGTAACGATTGATATGAATGCGAGTTATCAGGGCGTGATTAAGGACCTATTTCCGAACGCTAAGATCATTATTGATCGCTTCCACATCGTACAATTGATGACGCGAGCGATGAATAAAACACGCGTCAAGATTATGCAAGCATTCAACACATCAAACGGCGAAGACAAAAAGAAATACCGTCGGCTCAAGCGATACTGGCGACTAATGTTAAAACCTAGCGAAGACCTTTCAAGTACAGAGTATAAGCACTATACCATGTTCGGGCAACTACCATCTAAATCTGTTGTAGATACTATGTTAGAGTATTCTGATGAACTAAAAGCAAACCATGACTTACTCCAACGA
>NZ_BAXD01000081.1:0-1131 GCF_001310395.1 Halolactibacillus sp. JCM 19043 | reverse complement strand
ATATTTCATCTTACCAATTTGACTGGTATAAGCGGGGTTAACAATGTAGACAGCAATCCCCATTTTTTCAGCTCTTGACTTGATTGCTAAGATCATCTTTTGATAAGCAAACTGACTCATTCGTCGATTAGCTTTTTTGTTTCCATAGGGACGCGACACTTTGGACCGTGTCGTATCCAATCTTTCAATGGCGAGTGGTTTATGCTGTTTAACGGCATAGTCAACCAGGGCAATAACCTCTGCTTCTATTATTTTCGCCTGCTGTCCACTGGTTTTACCCTCTAAGTTAAACGGGAGGGTAAAGGCATCCACACATTGACCTATGGCGTTGATATTGGCGACTGCGATATGATTCACATTCAAATCAACACCAACCATACCTGTTGATGTTGAGGTATTTAGATAGGGTGTAGCCGGCACATCGATTAAGCATTTAACGATATAGTAATCACCATGATCCTCAAGCGACCATCCAATAGGCTTCCCGTACTTTTTCTTATCTTTCAGGTTAATTTGTGTCTGAATGGCGTGATTGACATGATCTTGACCATAAGGAAAAACAACGTCAGCGAGACGAATGACGCATTGGTCGATCGCTTTGAAGGTAAGGGTATGCGTCTCTGGGTGATAATGAAAGACAAAGTTACCTGATTTGGCGTCTTTCCTTCCCGAAATGGTCATCTTACCGTAACGCGCCGCTACCCAATCTTTCTGCCAACGCTCAAGATGAGCGTGATAAGACGTTTGTGTTAACCTACCGCGCGCAAGTTTTTTACTCCCGAAGCACACACCCGCCACTTTGTTTGACAATCCAATCAATTGTTTTTCGTATCGATCGTTCTTAAAGTTCAACTGACCCAAACGGGCCTTTAGGTGTTTGATCTCAACATCAAGATATTGATGTTCAAAATCGTAGGCGCAGTAAAATAAGCGCGTGTAATGCTTATAT
Source organism: Halolactibacillus sp. JCM 19043 (assembly GCF_001310395.1). NCBI lineage: Bacteria > Bacillati > Bacillota > Bacilli > Caryophanales > Bacillaceae > Halolactibacillus > Halolactibacillus sp. JCM 19043. The sequence goes on along the minus strand of NZ_BAXD01000081.1, from coordinate 182 downwards.
GTCACAACAAAAAGGCCCCTTTTTGTTGTTCACGTGACGTTTTGTTAAACATTGGCGTTCCTTTGACAAAGGAGCCTTTTATCTTTTGAAGGGTCGTCAAGCGCGCCTTCGTCGCTTTTATTTTTCTTTTAACGGCGTTGATTTGTTCTTTTTTATTACGTATATACATTGTCTTTAATTCT
>NZ_BAXD01000080.1:0-1140 GCF_001310395.1 Halolactibacillus sp. JCM 19043 | reverse complement strand
GTCCATCAACAGTTGAAACAACGTTACGGATTAAATGATTATTATGCGAACAGCGCTGTTCAAGAAGGACGGTCGCTTCTATCCGCGCAAAAAGAATTGAAGAAGGTGTACATGCGTAATAAAAAAGAACAAATCAACGCCGTTAAAAGAAAAATAAAAGCGACGAAGGTCCGCTTGACGACACTTCAAAAAATAAAAGTCTCTTTTGTCAAAGGAACACCGATGTTCAATAAGACGTCACGTGAACAACAAAAAGGGGCCTTTTTTGTTGTGACATATAAGCATTCCACACGCTTATTTTACTGCGCCTATGATTTTGAACATCAACATCTTGATGTTCAAATCAAACACCTAAAGTCTCGCTTGGGCCAGTTGAACTTTAAGAAAGACCGATACGAAAAACAATTGATTCAATTGCCGACCAAAGTGATTGGTGTGTGTTTCGGTAGTAAAAAACTCGCCCGCGGCCGGTTAACACAAAAAACGTATCACGCTCATCCTGAGCGTTGGCAGAAAGATTGGGTAGCAGCGCGTTACGGTAAGATGACTATATCAGGACGGAAAGATGCTAAATCAGGAAACTTTGTCTTTCATTATCACCCAGAGACGCATACCCTTACCTTTAAAGCGATCGACCAATGCGTCATTCGTCTCGCTGACGTTGTTTTTCCTTATGGCCAAGATCATGTCAATCGTGCCATTCAGACACAAATGAACCTGAAAGATAAGAAAAAGTATGGGAAGCCGATTGGATGGTCGCTTGAAGACCATGGTGCCTATTATATCGTTAAATGCTTAATCGATGTGCCAGCTACACCCTATCTGAATACCTCAACATCAACGGGTATGGTTGGTGTTGATTTGAATGTGAATCATATCGCTATCGCCAATGTCAACGACATTGGTCAATGTGTGGATGCCTTCACCCTTCCGTTTAAATTAGAGGGTAAAACCAGTGGACAGGTAACGAAAATCATAGAAGCAGAGGTCATCGCCCTCGTTGACTATGCCGTTAAACATCATAAACCACTCGCCATCGAAAGATTGGATACGACGCGGTCCAAAGTGTCACGTCCTTATGGACATAAGAAAGCCAATCGCCGAATGAGTCAGTTTGCTTATCAAAAGATGATCCTGGCG
>NZ_BAXD01000079.1:0-1165 GCF_001310395.1 Halolactibacillus sp. JCM 19043 | reverse complement strand
GGTTGTATAATATTTGGTGTTGGTAAAGGGATTTTAAGTGAGACAGAGATTGCTCACTAAAATAACTCACTAGCACCTTTTTTCTGCCTAAATGTAGAAAACAAGTGAGTTTCCCTGTAGAATTGAAGTCGACCAAAACTAATCCTTAGGAGGGAACTCACTTGTCTATATCTCATACTATAAGAATTGCCTTTGATATTCAAGATGAAAATATTAATTTTAAAGAGGATTGTGCCCGCGCGGCACAAAGAATGGCCATGCTTGCACATTCCTAGAGGGGACACTCACGTATACTCCGACGCACTGTGACCGCTGTCATGCCGGAAATGAAGACTACACCATTATTAAAAATGGCACGAAGACGTCAACGATAGTCATTCCCGCTGGGGGAACGAAAAAGATGTATCTCGAATTAAGAAAACAACGCTTCTATTGTAAACAATGCCAGAAAACATTCGTGGGGAAAACATCGCTAGTTAATGAAGGGTGCTTCATCTCGAAAGATACGTGCCTTCAGGCGGGGATAAAAACAGCTGAAGCTCGTTCAGTAAAGGATATTGCCCGTGATTGTGCTGTTTCTCCAACAACGGTTCAACGAGAAATTAATAAGGCGAGTCAAGAGCTTCAGACGTATGATCGGACGTTACCTGAAAACCTTTCTTTTGATGAATTTAAGGTCGCTAAAGGACAGATGGCTTTTATCTATATCGATGTGGTTTCTGGTGATCTCTTAGATATACTCCCGCAACGTGATGGGCGCACGATTCGCAACCACTTTACGACGTATTTTACTTTTAAACAGCGCAAGAAAGTGAAGACAGTGACGATTGATATGAATGCGAGTTATCAAGGCGTGATTAAGGACCTGTTTCCGAACGCTAAGATTATTATTGATCGCTTCCACATCGTACAATTGATGACGCGAGCGATGAATAAAACGCGTGTCAAGATCATGCAGGCATTCAATACATCAAATGGTGAAGACAAAAAGAAATACCGTCGGCTCAAGCGATACTGGCGACTAATGTTAAAACCTAGCGAGGACCTTTCAAGTACAGAGTATAAGCACTATACCATGTTCGGGCAACTGCCATCTAAATCTGTTGTAGATACTATGTTAAAGTATTCTGATGAACTAAAAGCAAACCATGACTTTCTCCAACGG
>NZ_BAXD01000078.1:0-1505 GCF_001310395.1 Halolactibacillus sp. JCM 19043 | reverse complement strand
CTGGTATACGGTCAAGTGAACTGCTTGAAGGTAAATGGAATCAATCATATGGGAAAATAAACATTTCTAAGAACAGCTCTGTTATTATACCTTTGTCCAAAGAGGCCCGTAAGACGGAGATGGAAAAAACCCATCTGTTGGAATTGTTGATGAATATCATGCACACGAGACATCTGAAATTTATGACGTGCTTGCTTCAGGTATGGTGGCTCGTAAAGAGCCTCTTATGTTCATAATTACAACAGCTGGTTTTAATTTATCAAGACCTTGTTTTAAAGAGTACGAGTATGTCAGTAAAGTACTAGATCCTGATATGCCTCAAGAAAACGATGAGTATTTTGCAATCATTTGTGAACTAGATAAAGATGATGAAGGCAATTTGATTGACGATATTAATGATGAATCGGTATGGATAAAAGCAAATCCAATCGTCGCAACTTATGATGAAGGTCTAACAGCCATTCGTTCTGAATTAAAAGTCGCACTTGAGCAGCCTGAAAAAATGCGTAATTTTTTAACTAAGAACATGAACGTATGGATTGACGCTAAGCCAAACGGTTATATGAAAATGGGCAAATGGAAATCGGCCATCATTAAGCCAAAGGAAGTCATGCCATATCCTGTTTTTCTAGGTTTAGATTTATCTAGTACAACTGATTTAACAAGTATCGGGATGACTTTTCAATTACCAAATCGTAAATTTATTGTTCAGCAACACTCATTCATGCCAGAAGATAAATTACAAGAGCGCATGAATACTGACAATGTTCGCTTTGACTTATGGAGAGATCAAGGTTATTTAACTACGACGCCAGGTAGTGTTGTTGATTATAGTTACGTTGAACAGCACATTATTGATATGCGAGAACAGGGATATAACATTGTTGAAATTGATTTTGATAAATGGAATGCAACACATTTGATTCAGATATTAGAGAATCATGGTTTCACAATGGTTGAAATTCCACAGTTTTTAAGACACCTATCTTTTCCGACGAAAGAGTTTAGAAGTGCTGTGTACCGGAGAAATGTTCAACATTTTGGTGATCCTTTATTACATTGGGCTTTAAGTAATGCCATCACTAAGACAGATGCTCAAGAAAACATTATGCTTGATAAAGATAAGTCAATTGAAAGAATAGATCCAGCTGCAGCAGTAATTAATAGTTTTAGTCGGGCAATGGTTGGAGCTACACAAGATCTAAGCAGTCACTTTTTAAATAATTGGTCCATGTAGGAGGTAATTAATATCGCAAAAACAATAGCAAACTTTACAACAAGCTTTTTTACAGTATTCTTCACCAAATGGTTGGAGGATTTTTTAATTTTTGCAGGCATTATATTAGGTGTGGTTAACACATATTTGATATCTGTGATTGACTCAAATATCTTAGCCGGTAACTATGTCCTTTCAGTAGTACTGATTTTAATTGGGATAATTATTGCTAGGAGGTGAAGGAGGTGATGAACATTGATTTTCAAACAAGCTTTAGCACCTAAAGGTG
>NZ_BAXD01000077.1:0-1548 GCF_001310395.1 Halolactibacillus sp. JCM 19043 | reverse complement strand
GGATGTCATGCCTGATGATGTTTTGAATGCGCTACGACAAGTTGAAGGGTTAAACAATCTCAATATTTATATCAACAGTCCTGGTGGTTCTGTTTTTGCTGGTTTAGCGATTTACAACATGCTTGCAAGAAACAAGGCAAAGAAAACCGTTTATATTGATGGTGTGGCTGCATCAATGGCTTCAGTTATTGCTATGGTAGGGGATACAATTAATATTCCCTCTAATGCGTTTTTGATGATCCATAATCCATGGACGATCGCTTTAGGTAATGCTACTGAATTAAGGAAAATAGCAGATGATCTAGACACAATTGGCCTTGGTGCTATGAATGTCTACAAAGAAAACATGAAAGAAGGCATTACAGAAGAAACTATCCAAGAATTGTTGGATAATGAAACCTGGCTGAATGGTGAAGAAGCAGCTAAATATTTTAATGTCGAGGTCATGGAAGCTAAAAACTATGCTGCATGTGCAAGCGAAGTATTGAAAAAATATGATAAGACACCTCAGAAATTACTAGCTATAAATCAATTGAAACAAAGTCAAACAGGTGACACTCAAGATGAAAAAATCAAATTACAAAATGAGCTGGACCTTCTAACAATTTAGAGGTCTATTTTTAATGCTCTTAAGGAGGAAAAGGAATTGAAAAAAGAACTAGCAAACACACTTAATCAAGCGATGTTTTCATTGCTATCGAACAAAAACGTATTGTCTGTAAAAATGGACGGTACCACAGGAATGACAAAACGCGAACAAGAACTACGTCAGTCTGTTGCAGATTTAAAAGATGAAGCGCAAGAACTGCAGGATGAGGGTAAATACGAAGAAGCAAAAGCAAAAATTGAAGAAGCGAAAGCAGCGAAGAAAGATCTTGATAACTTCTTAGCATTGCAAAAAGATTTTCATGGTTTGACGGTCACAGAACCACAAGCTAATGGAAGTCAAATGCCTGGCGAGCCTAAACAGGATGATAAAAAAGAATATAAGCAAGTATTCTTCAAGCTTTACGTGGCCATAAATTAACTGAGAGTGAAATGTCTGTTATGGACGAATTTAAAGCAGCCTTATCTGAAAAAACAGGTGAAGATGGCGGTTATATTGTTCCAGAAGACATCACTACAACAATCAACGAACTGAAGAATACAGTTGATAATTTAGAACAATACGTAACAGTGGAGCCAGTTAAAACGAATAAAGGCGCCCGTACATTAGAACGTCGTGCAGATTCTACACCATTTGCTCCACTATCTGAATATGGTGATCCTAATGCTATGGCTGAAATTAACTCACCACAGTTTGACCGTATCACTTATGAGATTGAAGATTACGCAGGTTTCTTGCCAGTTCCAAATGATTTACTATCTGACACAGACCAAGCGCTAGAAGCTTACTTGCGTAAATGGTTAGCTAAGAAATCAAAAGCTACACGAAATAGTTTAATTCTTGCTGTGCTAAACGCTCTTTCTAAGACGAAATTTGATGATCATAAAGGTATTAAAACAGCACTTAACGTTGACTTAGATCCAGCTCATGCACAAGTAGCG
>NZ_BAXD01000076.1:0-1549 GCF_001310395.1 Halolactibacillus sp. JCM 19043 | reverse complement strand
AGATGTCATGCCTGATGATGTTTTGAATGCGCTACGACAAGTTGAAGGGTTAAACAATCTCAACATTTATATCAACAGTCCTGGTGGTTCTGTTTTTGCTGGTTTAGCGATTTACAACATGCTTGCAAGAAACAAGGCAAAGAAAACCGTTTATATTGATGGTGTGGCTGCATCAATGGCTTCAGTAATAGCCATGGCTGGAGATACAATCAATATTCCTTCCAATGCGTTTTTGATGATTCACAATCCGTGGACTATCGCTTTAGGTAATGCTACTGAATTAAGGAAAGTGGCAGATGATCTTGATACGATTGCCACAGGTGCCATGAATGTTTATAAAGAAAATATGAAGGAAGGCATTACGGAAGAAACGATTCAAGAGTTGCTGAATAATGAGACGTGGTTAAACGGTGAAGAAGCAGCTAAATATTTTAACGTCGAGATCATGGAAGCTAAAAACTATGCGGCATGTGCTAGCGAAGTACTGAAAAAGTATGATAAGACACCTCAGAAATTATTAGCTATTAATCAATTGAAACAAAGTCAAACAAGCAATACTCAAGATGAAAAAATCAAATTACAAAATGAGCTGGACCTTCTAACAATTTAGAGGTCTATTTTTAATGCTCATAAGGAGGAAAATGAATTGAAAAAAGTATTAGCAAACACACCTAATCAAGCAATGTTTTCATTACTATCGAACAAAAATGTATTGTCGGTAAAGATGGATGGTGCCACTGGAATGACGAAACGTGAGCAAGAACTACGTCAGTCTGTTGCAGATTTAAAAGATGAAGCGCAAGAACTACAGGATGAGGGTAAATACGAAGAAGCAAAAGCAAAAATTGAAGAAGCGAAAGCAGCGAAGAAAGATCTTGATAACTTCTTAGCATTGCAAAAAGATTTTCAAGGTTTAACGGTGCCAGACCCACAAGCTCACGGTGGCCAAATGCCTGGTGAGCCTAAACAGGATGATAAAAAAGAATATAAGCAAGTATTCTTCAAGGCTTTACGTGGCCATAAATTAACTGAGAGTGAAATGTCTGTGATGGACGAATTTAAAGCAGCTTTATCTGAAAAAACAGGTGAAGATGGCGGTTATATTGTTCCGGAAGACATCACTACAACGATCAACGAACTGAAGAACACGGTTGATAACTTAGAACAATACGTAACAGTAGAGCCAGTTAAAACGAATAAAGGCGCCCGTACATTAGAACGACGTGCAGATTCTACACCATTTGCTCCACTATCCGAATATGGTGATCCTAATGCTATGGCTGAAATTAACTCACCACAGTTTGACCGTATCACTTACGAGATTGAAGATTACGCAGGTTTCTTGCCAGTTCCAAATGATTTACTATCTGATACAGACCAAGCATTAGAAGCTTACTTGCGTAAATGGTTAGCTAAGAAATCAAAAGCTACACGCAATAGTTTAATTCTTGCTGTGCTAAACGCCCTTTCTAAGACGAAATTTGATGATCATAAAGGTATTAAAACAGCACTTAACGTTGACTTAGATCCAGCTCATGCACAAGTAGCA
>NZ_BAXD01000075.1:0-1567 GCF_001310395.1 Halolactibacillus sp. JCM 19043 | reverse complement strand
TTTTATCTAAATTAGGCGAGAAAACCCCATCTTCAAGGAATGTTATGGCTAAGCCAATGAGTAAGTGGGGGATGAATCGCCTTTGGGCAAGGGATAGGACTTCCCCGTCTTAATTGCCCGACTTGTCGAGTGCTACTTGTATGAGGTGAAAAATAGTTTGTGTACGAGTACCAAACCCTTTTTCATCTTTGTATTTGTCCACTCTATTCAAAAGTGTTTTTGGGAATCTTAATACAACGGATTGTTTTTCCATCATAACCCCCTAAAATGATAGACGAAAATATATTGAATATGTGCTACGATATGTATATCATATCGAGAAAGGAGGCAGATTTCAATGTTGGTGAATAAAGCCTATAAGTTCCGTATCTATCCGACAATCGAACAGGAAATCCTAATCGCAAAGACGATCGGCTGTTCTCGTTTTGTATTCAATCATTTCCTTTCGGCATGGAATGATACTTACAGAAAAACAGGCAAAGGACTTACTTATGACGCTTGTTCCTCTCAACTTCCCAAGTTAAAAAAAGAATATGAATGGCTCAAAGAAGTGGATAGTATTGCTGTGCAAACAAGCGTGAAGTATCTTTCAGATAGTTTCAGACGCTTCTTTAAGAAGCAGAATAAAGCCCCACGATTCAAGTCAAAGAAAAATCCCGTTCAATCCTATACGACAAAGCAAACAAACGGGAATATCGCCATCATTAACAATAAGGTGAAACTCCCCAAACTTGGACTTGTAAAGTTTGCGAAAAGCCGTGACGTAGAAGGGCGTATTCTGTCAGCGACAATCAGACGAAACGCGACGGGCAAGTACTTCATATCTATTCTTACAGAAACGGCCGTCTATGATCTTTCTAAAACAAAAAGCGCCGTAGGGATAGATGTTGGTTTAAAAGATTTCGCTATCCTTTCAGACGGAACAGTTCATAAGAACCCTCGTTTCCTTCGTTCGTTAGAACGGAAATTAGAGATGGAACAACGGAAGCTATCACGCAGATACGAACAGGCAAAGAAAGACGGCAAGCCGTTGCACGAAGCAAAAAATTATCAAAAGCAAAAAGTGAAAGTTGCCCGTATTCACGAAAAAATTAAACATGCACGTACGGATTTTCTGCACAAACTCAGTACCGATATTGTCAAAAACCACGACATCATAGGTATTGAAGATTTGCAGGTGTCAAATATGATAAAGAATCATAAGCTCGCAAGAGCGATTAGCGAAGTCAGTTGGTCAGAATTTCGTTCAATGCTTGAATATAAGGCAAAATGGTACGGGAAACAGGTGGTGCCAGTAGGAAAAACCTTCCCTTCGAGCCAACTATGTTCTTGCTGTGGCTACCGAAATAAAGACGTTAAGCATCTTGCTTTGCGTGAATGGAAATGTCCAACGTGTCACACCCATCACGATAGAGATCTGAACGCAAGTAAAAATATTGAAGCTGAAGCGATAAGACTTCTAACCGAAGGGACTTCGGGGATAGCCTAATCCATAACTGACCGTTAGGTTGGTCTTCTTAGGAATCTCCATCTTCAAATTTCGTAAGAAATTAAGGTGGAGTAGTTC
>NZ_BAXD01000073.1:0-1665 GCF_001310395.1 Halolactibacillus sp. JCM 19043 | reverse complement strand
TGAAAAAGTCCAAAAAAGATCGGATACCTCATTTAATCATAGGCATCCGGTCTTTTTTCGATAAAATAGAAGTATCAATAATAGGTGGTGGCTAAAATGATTCTTAAACAAACAGAAATGATGTTAAGTCCGTATTCAGGGATTTATGATATTGTTGTGCCTAAAGATAATTTTTTACGACAACTTAACGAGCTGGTTGATTTCTCGTTTGTTTATGATGAATTAAAGGATAAGTACTGTCACACCAATGGTCGAAACGCCATTGATCCTATTCGTATGTTTAAGTATTTACTCTTAAAGACCATCTTCGATGTCTCAGATGTTGATGTTGTTGAACGTTCCAAATACGATATGTCCTTTAAATATTTTCTTGGCATGGCTCCGGAGGAGCCAGTTATCGAGCCAAGTTCTCTAACTAAGTTTCGTAAATTGCGACTGAAAGATATCAATTTACTCGACTTACTGATCAATAAAACCGTGGAAATTGCGATTGAAACCGACGTTTTAAAAAGTCATACGATTATTGTTGATGCCACACATACAAAGGCGCGTTATAATCAAAAATCACCGAAAGAAATATTAATGGACCGTTCGAAGAAATTACGTAAAGCTGTTTATACGATTGATGCGTCGTTAAAAGATGAGTTCCCAGCCAAACCGACATCCAATGAATTAAAAGATGAACTCGACTACACTCAGAAACTAATAGATGTGATTGAAGCGAATCAAACGATTTCTGAATACCCTCAGGTAAAAGAAAAAATGAATCTGTTAAAAGAAACTGTGACAGATGATATCGAACAGCTGCGTATATCTGAAGATGAAGATGCTCGAGTGGGACACAAAACACGTGATACAGCCTTTTTTGGTTATAAAACGCACCTGGCTATGAGTGAAGAACGTATCATTACAGCGGCAACTGTTACCACGGGAGAAAAGACAGACGGCAAGCAACTCCAAAGTCTTATTGAAAAAAGTATGGCAGCTGGGTTAGAGGTTGAAACCGTCATTGGAGATGCAGCCTATTCAGAGAAGGCCAATATTGCTTTTACGAAGGGAAAAAACATGGCACTCGTGGCTAAATTAAATCCTTCTGTCACTCAAGGTAACCGTAGAAAAACTGAATTTGAGTTTAATAAAGACGCGGGCATGTATGTCTGTAAAGCCGGTCATCTAGCCGTTAAGAAAGCGCGTCATGGGAAAAAGAATATCGGAAAAAATCAGACCAATACATATTATTTTGATGTAGAAAAATGTAAAGTGTGTCCGCTTAGAGATGGCTGTTATAAACCTGGCGCTAAAAGTAAAAGTTACTCCGTCAGTATTAAATCAGACAATCATAGCGATCAAGCTAAGTTTCAAGAAACAGAATATTTTAAGGAGAAATCAAAAGAACGGTATAAAATAGAAGCTAAAAATAATGAATTAAAACACAGACACGGGTATAATATATCAAAATCCTCGGGTCTTGTTGGTATGCAAATGCAAGGAGCCGTCGCGATATTCGCGGTGAATTTGAAAAGAATATTAAAACTTAGAGGGTAACATGTGCGAGTATGTGAATTAAAAATAATAAAAAGACGACACTTATTCATATTTTTGAATAAATGTGTCGTCTTTTTTGATTCTAATTAAACTTACATTAAGAAAATCGTAAGATTTTCA
>NZ_BAXD01000072.1:0-1736 GCF_001310395.1 Halolactibacillus sp. JCM 19043 | reverse complement strand
AAAAGTAAAAGGGAGAAAGAGACTTTCCCCCTTTTATCAGGTTATTCGCTTAAGCGTTCATATTCTGAATCCATTTCACTTAATAAGCCATCTAATTCCCCACCTAGTAAGTAGTCTTGGAACATAATTTCTACACCATATCCTTGTGGGTAGTAGTGATCAGAGAATGGTAAAACATCCCCTTCTTCAAAATATGGTTGAAGTTCTTCAAGTGCTGGATCTGTTTGTTCTGCTCCTTCTACCGCGGCAAACATACGTTGTGTTTCTAGATAGAATTCAACATTTTCTGGTTGCAATAAGAACTCAACAAATTTTTGTGCTTCTTCAGGATGATCCCCATCTTTCGCCATAGCAATCGCTACATCGACACCAGATACGATGCTATTATGATCGTTTGTTGCAGGCATTGGGAAGACACCTACTTCTAAATCAGGATTTGCTTCTAAAATTGGACCAAGCGCCCAAACACCTTGCATGTACATAGCTGCTTCACCATTAGCAAAAGCTGTGTTACCCATATTGTAATCATAACCAAAGACATCATTTTCAGCGTATGGTAATAATGTTTTAACCTTTTCAGCAATTTCGCCGTATACTTCTGTAAATGACGTGTTTCCTGCTTCTAATTCGTCAAAGAATGCCATACCGTGTGTATTCGATGCAATCGTATTTAACGGAGGTAAAACCGTCCAAGCTTCACCATAAGTTGACATTAATGGATTAACATCTGACGCTTTAATTTCATCAAGTAACGCAATGAAATCATCCCAAGTTGTTGGAATTTCTAATCCTAAATCATTAAAGATTGTTTTGTTGTAAAGGACACCATTCGCATTCACAGAATGTGGGAATGCATATAATTCTTCTGTGCCACTTAAACGTTTTAACATGTCTTCATATTCGTCTGTTACCGTATCAAGTAAGGCGTCATCTGATAAATCTTTTAAGACACCTGCACGCGCTACTTCACCAAATGTAACACCACCATTAATTGTCATCACATCAGGAATGTCATTTTGTGATAAACGTGAAAATAAGACCGTATCCGCATCCGGAGAATTATTTTGAACCACTGTGATATTTGTGTTTTCTGCTTCAAACTTTTCAATTAAAGCGTCAAATTCTTTAACCGCTTCACTCTTGAATTGGAAGAATTCTAATTCAACTTGATCGCCAGAACCACTATCTGATGAACCTCCATCCGATGTGTCATCACCACATGCTGCTAATACTAGTACCGCTAGTAACATTACTATCAAACCTTTTAACATTTTATTCATTTTCTAAAACCCCCTGTTTTTTGTAAGCGTTATCAACAATATCCTAAAAAATAAACTGACAGATTGTTTGCTAAGGATACGCCTCCTTTATTGCTTGTTAGTTTGTATTAACTTTATGGCTATATCTTATCACCCTAGAAAAAGTATGTCAATCGTTTTCATATATTTTTTTAAGGTTTTTAAATCGATATTGTACGTTAAATGTACAAAAACACAAAAATCAGGCGTTTTATATTGTTAAAAAGCACAAGATGAAACCGTTTTATTTATTTTAAATGTGAAAACGATTAACATATGCTATAATTACCATACATACAAAATAATTATATTATAAATGGGGAATGTTCTATGGTTAGTATTAAAGATGTCGCTAAAGAAGCAGGCGTATCTGTGACGACTGTCTCACGCGTGATGAATAATCGCGGCTATATTGGTGAAGCTACACGCGAAAAAGTT
>NZ_BAXD01000071.1:0-1786 GCF_001310395.1 Halolactibacillus sp. JCM 19043 | reverse complement strand
AGAAAGTTATGCGAGTGTTAGTCGCAAGACAGGTATTGATGCTCGTACAGTAAAAAAATATGCCAATCAAGAAGACTTTGAAGTTAAAAAACCCCAGTGCCGAAAGGCACCCGTCATGGATCCAGTAAAACCGATTCTTGATGAGTGGTTGAATGAGGATTCTAAAAAGAAACGGAAATATCGCCGCACGGCGAAACGTTTATTTCAACAGCTTGTGGAAGAGCACGATTTTAAAGGATCTGAGAGAAGTGTTCGCCAGTATGTTTCTAAACGAAAAAAAGAATTAAAAACAATGATTGATCAAGCAGCTTTACCTTTGGAATCTATCCCTGGAACAGCACAAGTGGATTTTGGAACGGCTCCGTTCGTTTATCAATCAGAATCGATGGAGTTACCCTATTTGGTGATGTCATTTCCTTTCAGTAATACTTTTTATTTTCAAGTTTTTCCTTCGGAAAATGCGGAGTGTTTGCTCGAAGGGTTACAACGTATGTTTCATCATATGGGTGGGGTTCCGAGAACCATTCGATTTGATAACTTTAGACCCGCAGTTAAAAAGATATTAGGCAAAGGAGAGCGAAAGCTCACGGATGTGTTTGAACGTTTTGTGGGGCATTATGGCTTTCATTATGAGTTTTGCAATCCAGGTAAGGGGAACGAAAAAGGTCATGTCGAAGCGATGGTGAAGTACGTAAGAAATAATTTCTTATTGCCGGAATGTCATATTGAAGATTTAGATCAATTTAATGAAACGTTATGGCAAAAAGCTGAGGATGATCGCGATCGTTCTCATTACAAAAAAGATGTGGCAATAGATGCGCTTTATCAAGAGGATTGCGCACAATGGCTTCTCCTACCGGAGAAAGCTTTTGATTGTGTACGTTATGAAGTAGTTAAAGCTGATAAATATGGTTTTATTACTGTGGATAAAAAGCAATACTCCAGTTCACCTCGATTTGCCGGGGATAAGTTAACCGTTGCGATCACATATAATTCAGTCATTGTTTTAAATGAGCAACATGAAGCTGTGGTTCATCATTCAAGACTCTATGGTGTTAGACGACAATCAATGGTCTGGCAACCCTATCTTGATTTATTATCTCGCCGTCCACGAGCGATAAAATACACCAGTATCTATGAACATTTTCCAGAAGAATGGACACAATACTTGAAAGCTTGTACAGAAGATGAACAAAAAGAAGCTTTAAGACTATTAGGTACGCTACTTAAAAATAATGACTTCACTCTACTGAATCAGGCACTCAATGATGTATCAGCACAAGGACATCCAAGTGTTGACCAAATTAAACATCGATTCTATTCACTCGTTAATAATCAAGAAGATTATTCAACATACACGCCTCAAATGTCTTTACCTGATATGCCTGATATCACAAGAGGCCTTGATCATTACGATGCCTCTATGCGAAAGAAGGTGTAGAGCATGAATAATCAGATTATAGACTACGCGAAACGTTTAAAACTCAGTTGGATTCGGGAACATCACCATGAAGTGACAGCCGAGTCAAATGAAGATTACTTAATTAAGTTATTTGAAAAGGAAATAGAGCATCGTGAAGAGCGTAAAATCAACTTACTGTTGAAGCAAGCGCAACTGCCTAAAACTGGCCATCAGCCTTTTCAGTGGGAGCACATTCAGATTCCGCACGGAATCGATCGTGACTCAATTATTCAGGGTGATTTCATTAAGAGACAAGAGAATCTCATTCTCTATGGAGGTGTTGGGACAGGTAAAACTTATTTATCTACCCTCATTGCCCTGAAT
>NZ_BAXD01000070.1:0-1787 GCF_001310395.1 Halolactibacillus sp. JCM 19043 | reverse complement strand
ATTTAGGGCAATGAGCGTAGATAAATACGTTTTACCTGTCCCAACACCTCCATAGAGAATGAGATTCTCCTGTCTCTTAATGAAATCACCCTGAATAATTGTGTCACGATCGATTCCGTGCGGAATCTGAATGTGCTCCCACTGAAAAGGCTGATGGCCTGTTTTAGGGAGTTGCGCTTGCTTTAACAGTAAGTTAATTTTACGCTCTTCTCGATGCTCTATTTCCTTTTCAAATAACTTGATTAAATAATCTTCATTTGACTCGGCTGTCACTTCATGGTGATGTTCCCGAATCCAACTGAGTTTTAAACGTTTCGCGTAGTCTATAATCTGATTATTCATGCTCTACACCTTCTTTCGCGTAGAGGGCATCGTAATGTTCAAGCCCTCTTGTGATATCAGGCATATCAGGTAAAGATATTTGAGGCGTGTATGTTGAATAATCTTCTTGATTATTAACGAGTGAATAGAATCGATGTTTAATTTGGTCAAAACTTGGGTGTCCTTGTGCTGATACATCATTGAGTGCCTGATTCAGTAGCGTGAAATCATCATTTTTAAGTAACGTACCTAATAATCTTAATGCTTCTTTTTGCTCATCTTCTGTACAAGCTTTTAAATATCGCGTCCATTCTTCTGGGAAATGATCATAGATACTGGTGTACTTAATCGCTCGTGGTCGTCGAGATAATAAATCAAGATAGGGTTGCCAGACCATTGATTTTCGTCTAACACCATAGAGTCTCGAATGATGAACCACAGCTTCGTGTTGCTCATTTAAAACAATCACTGAATTATATGTGATTGCAACGGTTAACTTATCCCCGGCGAATCGAGGCGAACTTGAGTATTGCTTTTTATCCACAGTAATAAAACCATATTTATCAGCTTTAACTACTTCATAACGTACACAATCAAATGATTTCTCCGGAAGGAGAAGCCATTGTGCGCAATCCTCTTGATAGAGCGTATCTATTGGCGCATCTTTTTTGTAATGAGAACGATCACGATCATCCTCAGCTTTTTGCCATAACGTTTCATTAAATTGATCTAAATCTTCAATATGACATTCCGGTAATAAGAAATTATTCCTTACATACTTCACCATCGCTTCGACATGGCCTTTTTCGTTCCCCTTACCTGGATTACAAAACTCATAATGAAAGCCATAATGCCCCACAAAGCGTTCAAACACATCCGTGAGCTTTCGCTCTCCTTTGCCTAATATCTTTTTTACTGCCGGTCTAAAATTATCAAATCGAATGGTTCTTGGAACCCCACCCATATGATGAAACATACGTTGTAACCCTTCGAGTAAACACTCCGCATTTTCCGAAGGGAAAACCTGAAAATAAAAAGTATTACTGAAAGGAAACGACATTACCAAATAAGGTAACTCCATCGATTCTGATTGATAAACAAAAGGAGCCGTTCCGAAATCCACTTGGGCTGTCCCCGGGATAGATTCTAAAGGTAAAGCAGCTTGATCAACCATTGTTTTTAATTCTTTTTTTCGTTTAGAAACATACTGACGAACACTTCTTTCAGACCCTTTAAAATCATGATCTTCCACAAGCTGTTGAAATAAACGTTTCGCCGTGCGGCGATATTTCCGTTTCTTTTTAGAATCCTCATTCAACCATTCATCAAGAATCGGTTTTACTGGATCCATGACAGGTGCCTTTCGGCACTGGGGTTTTTTAACTTCAAAGTCTTCTTGATTGGCATATTTTTTTACTGTACGAGCATCAATACCTGTCTTCCGACTAACACTCGCATAACTTTCA
>NZ_BAXD01000069.1:0-1973 GCF_001310395.1 Halolactibacillus sp. JCM 19043 | reverse complement strand
TTTTAGCTTATTTAAGCTTTTCTCCACGGCATTCAACGCAAATCTAGATACTTTATTCATTTTCCTACCATCCTTTAATATAATTTAATAGGATCAAATTATATGCCTTTTACTTTCTTTTAACTGCATGCCCTTCGCTAAATGCCATACAACAATCACTTCAATTACTTCATCATTACTGTTTTTTACATTAATTCATTTATTTTTGATTAACGATATATTTCCACCCCTTCTTACGAATAAGTTTTTTGTCTAGCAATTGTTCTAAACCTTCTTCAATTTCAGAAATATCATCATCTTCATGTTGACATAAATCCTCTACAGAGTAATATTTTTCTTTGTTTGCTGCCATCACAAGAAATGCTCCAACAGCTGCTAATGACAAGTCTGCATCGTGTATAATCTCATTAGCAACATATAAACTGTCCTTATCTGAGTAAAAATGTGTCATACTTATTTAGCCCCTTTTTAAATATCCGTATTTTTATTGATAGTTTTTAAATACTTTTCACAACTAGTTTTTTTCCAATACTTTATTCCCGCAATAACTACATCTGCTTCAGGTAATACCCCCCTCTTATCATACATGGTAAGCTTGGCACGAGAAAAACTTACACCATTTTCCGTCAGGAATGTAGCAAAAGATGTTTTGTTTAAAAATTCTTCATCATCTCGTATAACATTAAAATTTGCTTCCTTCAGTAGATACGTATCTTCTAAGAAGAATATATTTATAGCTTCCAAGGCACTTGCAAGTTGGCCATCTGATAAGTAACCATACAGTTCGTGAATGTCAAAACGCTCACGATCAGGTGCTTCAAAAAACCATATCATTTTCATGGCCACTTTTTCTTCATCCGTTAGTGTTCCCAGCACTTCATCGCCCTTACGCTCTTTTTTAATATGCTCTTTTAAAAAAGGAAAAGTCTTTAAGACATGTTTTGTTGACTTTTTCATCTTTATTATCCTCTCTTGTTAAAAGTACTTTCTGTTAACAATGTTAACAGTTTCTTTTTAAGTTTTAAAACTTGTTCACCGGGTTATCTTTCATCTATATTAAATTCAAAATTGAATTTAATATCTTTAGATAGATTACCAATAATAAAAGGAAATTCCGGATCGTCTTTAAACCTAGCAGATATTTCACCATTGTATAGTACACATCTAATTGACACTTTACATACGGCACCCTTTTCGCTATACTTAGCTCCAAAATATAACTCCCCGTTTTTATGAAACAAATAGTTATATCATAGAAATGATAGTCTTCATTATTTTTTATGGCTACTTGTATCATAGGGATAATTTTATCTTTGTGTTGTAGTATCATATAATTTCCTCCTGGTATTAAATATTTTATAATATGATGGGATGAACAAAGGATTTGTCTGCTCATCCCTAGTGATATTAAGAATGTTTATAAGTACATCCGTATATACGGTAACTTCGACTTTTTGCTAATGACTGAGTTAGAAATTTTAAATAGTCCATCAAGTCTCCGTTCATTAAATCGATTTCTGAGAAAACACTCATCATAACTTGCTGTTGTTTTTCAGGAGCACATTCTATATAATCCAATAGTTGTGAAACATCCATCACAATACTGTGGCTATCAGTGGCTGTTACAATAACCTCACCTAACAAGTTCTTTTCATTAATCATTTTTCTGAAAAAAGATTTCTCCATATTAATTCCCCCCTAATTTTCTGCTTGATATTCTGTCCAATACATGTAACCTGTCATAAACTCATCAGATTCAATATCTAGACCCTGCTTAATTTCTTCTTTTGTCATGCCGCATTTATAACAACTAATCACCATTCTTAACCAGCTATCATACCATTCACACGCACCTTCAATATAAAAAGCACCATCACCGTCTTTTAAAATCCTTTGGGTGTCTTCTGTCCGTATAATGTCATCATCATGTATTACAGAGATTTCTAATGGGTTTGTTTGGTCTGTCATGCTTT
>NZ_BAXD01000068.1:0-2377 GCF_001310395.1 Halolactibacillus sp. JCM 19043 | reverse complement strand
CCTGGAGGGTGTGGTCCATGGACGTAACAAAATCAGGGTCGATCGTATGCTTATATAAGCGATTTGAAAAAATAGCCTTCATGCCCATGATGCCCACCCTCTCTTTGTTTTGTGTCAATCATTGTTAACGTTTTAATTATACCATTTTGAATATATGTTTGTCACTTCAAAAATATTCAAAATCATCGATTCATCACCCACCTAGTGCTAACGCACTTGAGGAAGGTGTCTTCTCGCCCTAAAACGATAAAAAAGACTTTAAAAACAACTAAAATGGACCCTAAAGAATGGACACTAAAAAAGTCCCCATCTTTAGGGTCTATTTTGTTATACTCAAATCACAGTCAGTGGGCTTGAAGTGGCTTCTTCATGATAAAACAGTGTGTATTGACTATCAAAAGTCGCTGTCGCTTCTTCTTTTGACAGTCAATACACACTGCGTGACGTTATTCGCCAACTTCATCAAGCCCGTTCCATACTTCATGTAGAAAGAGTGCTACTTATGGCGAAACGAACATTTACACATGAACAGATACAAACACTTGTATCTAATCCTTATGTCAAAAGAGTATCAGATATAATTTTCTCCCAATGACCTATGGAAAAAATTAACGAACCCTGTTAAACTAGACAGTTGGAGGAGGAATAATTTTGAGAATACTCACACTCATCATCATTAGCACCATGTTACTCATAGGATGCCAACCAAAAGAAACCGAAACGATCTCTCAAGAAGAGAGTAACCAATATCATTATCAGTACGATGTCGTTGAAGAAGCGATGAATGAAGCAAGTTTTGATGTCAGTGTGCCAGATACTCTTCCTATTCCAGTTGCTTTTGTGATCTATGATCACTTTGAAATTGACGGTCATGAATATCTTGATTTAAGTTTTTATACGAATGATAATGACTTACTGACAATTTCTGTATCGACCGATGTTTCACTCGGGTGTCCCATTGATACGCTCACAGAAAATGAAGATCAAACAATCTGTTTTCATGATTTATCGTATGTAAAACATGCCTCAAAAGACGAGGGTGGCTTACATTACCAAATAGAATATCGTCATCATGAGACGGATGAAACAGCGGGACCAACAAAAGAACAATTGATATCTTTACTAGAATATTTAACATTATCCTAGTGTTCTCGTTGCTTTTTGATCGTTATATCATTTGACATTCCACATATACTAATGATAAAGAGATGGACAATCCACATCACAACAAGTATGATTGTCATGAATGAAAAAGAGGGAAGTAAATGAAAAAACAAACATCAAACAAACAAATCCTATTAACGGGCGGTGGAACAGCGGGACACGTGATGGTTAATTTAGCACTGATTCCGTTGTTAAAAGAAGAAGGTTATACTATTGATTATATCGGCTCGTATGACGGGATTGAAAAAGATTTAATCTCACCGATCGAAGGGGTCACGTACCATGCGATTTCAACTGGAAAATATCGTCGTTACCGTTCGATTGAAAACATCAAAGACCCATTCAAAGTATTAAACGGCATTCGGCAATCAGTCCAGCTAATCCATAAGCTGAAACCATCGATTATCTTCTCAAAAGGTGGCTTTGTTTCGGTACCGGTATTAATTGCGGCCAAATTGACACGAACACCTGCGGTGATTCATGAATCCGACTTAACGCCAGGTTTGGCCAATAAGATTGCCATGCCGTTTGCGAAAAAGATTTTAGTGACGTTTGAAAAAACACTACAGTATGTCGATGAGAAAAAAGCGACGTTTATCGGTGCGGTCGTTCGTCCAGAGTTATTTGAAGGATCGAAAGAACGTGCGTGTCAGCTACTTGATTTTAATCCGAATACACCGATTTTATTAGTTATGGGTGGAAGTACAGGAGCCAAACATTTAAATGAGTTTATTCGCAGTCAATTAGACAAGCTTACAGCGTCGTATCAAGTGATTCATTTAACCGGAAAAGGTTTAAAAGATGACACCCTCACCCACCCACGTTACCGTCAGTTTGAGTATGTGAAAGAAGAACTCAACGATTTATTGACGAGCGCGGATGTGATTGTTTCACGCGCGGGTGCCAATGCCATTTTTGAATTTCTCGCATTGAAAAAGCCGATGCTGTTAATTCCGTTACCTAAACGTGTGAGTCGCGGGGATCAAATTTTAAATGCGCAAGTATTTGAAGAAGCTGGTTATGCCAAAGTACTAGATGAAGATGATTTATCGGAGACAACATTTTTTGATAAGTTAGCACAAATTGAACAAGAAGTGCAAGAAATGACAGCGCGCATGGCAAAACGTGATGCGAAAGATGCGATTCATCATGTCCTTGACACGATTCATACGTATGAGAAGCACTCATAAGTGCAGACAAAACTAAAGGGTTG
>NZ_BAXD01000067.1:0-2400 GCF_001310395.1 Halolactibacillus sp. JCM 19043 | reverse complement strand
TATTGTGTTGTTCGACCGCAATCAACTGTCTGTAGATATGACTAAAGAAGGCGGTAATGCTTGGAGAACAAACACGACTGAATTCCGGGCTATTGAGCGTGAAAACGTTAAGTCTTGGGATTCTGAGGCTGTTATCTTTGGTCAAATTGATATTGCAGCACCTATTGTTTAATCAAATAATTTAAAAGGGAGAGATTCACATGAAAGCAAAAGTAATTCGAGCGTTTCGCGATAAGAATAACAACAAGAAATATATTGCAAAAGATACTGTTTTCGAAGCAACAGCCGAACGTATTCAGTTATTAAAAGAAAAGGGCTTTGTAGAAGTGGAAGAAAAAACAGAAGACCCATCTGTCTTGATGGAAGCATTGATGAAGTGAAAAAGAACACAGATGGTCTAAAGTTAGATGAAGTAAAGGCACTGTTAGAAGCTGAAAAAGCTGGCGATAATCGAAAAGGTTTAGTCAGTTATTTCGAATCTCTAATTGAAGAAGCAGAAAGTAATCCAACAAAAGAGGGCGAGTAATATCGCTCTCTTTTTTCGAGAGGGTGATAATGATGGCTCTTACACCAGAAGAATTAGCAAAATTAAAACAATATATCCGAATTGATTATGATGACGATGATCCATTGCTCGAAATGTTTTATAAACAAGCAGGCATCCACATTCGTAACCAGGTAGGATCTATTGATGAAACCAACGAAAATATGCTTGAACAGTATAATCAAGCAAGAGCGTTACTTGTTCAACATTGGAATGATAATCGACAATCTTTTCGTTCTGAAAAAGATTATGAAGTACCTCATTCTCTGAACAGTATCGTGTTACATTTGAAGTATTGTTATCCAGTTGGTGATCAAGTATGAGAATTAATCCAGGTGATTTAAAACAAAAGCTTATTTTTCAACAACCTGCAGGTGGAACAAACGAGAATGGTTTTCCAATTACCCAATCCGTTACATATAAAACGGTTTGGGGCGCGTTAAAGACA
Organism: Halolactibacillus sp. JCM 19043; assembly: GCF_001310395.1. NCBI lineage: Bacteria > Bacillati > Bacillota > Bacilli > Caryophanales > Bacillaceae > Halolactibacillus > Halolactibacillus sp. JCM 19043. Next base: position 1,408 of record NZ_BAXD01000067.1, on the reverse strand, counting down.
TTGCGAGGTAACCGTTTTTATACTGCGGCACAAAACCAAATGGAAAACAATCGTGAATTCTTTATTCGTTATCAAAAGTCTTTGGATGAAACAGAACGACCTGAGAATTTAACGGTTATGTGGAATCAAAAAGAACATGAAATTGTATCAATTGAAAATGATGATGGATTAAATGTTTCTATGACGGTTGTCGTGAAGGTTGTGTCTTAATTGAATCTAGAGTTTGAAGGTTTAGACGAACTTCTACGAGAAGTTGAACTGATTCAGTTAGCTCCGGAACATGTGAAAGACAAGGCGCTCATTCGTGCAGCCGATTTACTCAAGGAGCGTATGAGAGACGAAGTTTATAATCATGGGTTGAATCCATATTCCGGTGATGCACAAAGGTCTATAGATCGAACAAACCCTAAAAACGGTGAGGTATTTGTTGGAACAAAAGGTGGTAAGAAGCAGGAAGGTTACTACTTATACATGCATGAGTTTGGCTATTATAACGTCGTGGCCAAGCGTTTTATTGCGCCTAAACCATTTGCTAGCATCGCCTTTGAATTAAGTAAAGGAAAGATATTAGACATTTACGTTGATGAACTTAGGAAGGAGATGAAGATTATTTGAATGTAAAAAGAATTATAATCGACGCTCTTCGGCCGATTAATGTTCCGGTCACAACGTTAACCGGAAACAATAATAATAGTGAATACATCATTATTAACGAATACAATCAAGCATCTAGTTTAAATGCAGATGATAAAGAGGTATCAACGAAGTATTTTTATCAAGTTGACGTTTTTACTTCAGGTGATTTTACAACGATTGTGGCCGAAGTAGAAAGCAGATTAAAAGAAGCAGGCTTTAAGCGGATGTTTTCTAGCGAATCATATGACAATGATGCACAGAAATATAGAAAAATACTACGTTTTAGTTATGCAACCGACTTAGACTAGGTTGCTATTTTAATTTTAGGAGGAATAAATATGGCGATTAAAGGATTAGATATGCTGCATTATGCAATTATCACGGAAGAAAATAGTACAACAACGACGTACGGAACAATCAAGCCATTCGGACCAGCAATGGCGCTTAACTTACAGCCAACAATCAATAGAGGTAACTTGCGAGCGGATGATAAAGTTCTGTTCTCAGATTCATCAAAAGGACCAATCTCCGTATCAGTTAACACAGCTTACCTAGAAAAATCAGTTGAAGCAGATGTATTAGGTAAAACAGTCGATGCGAATGGTGGTATTACTGACACAGCGAGTGATAATGCACCATACATTGCGATTGGTGGCCGAGCAAAATCAGCGCGTGGTGGATATGAATACTTCTGGGTTTATCGAGTGAAATTGGCGCCTGCAGAAGAAAATAAACAAACAGAACAAGATACACCTTCATACCAAACACCGAA
>NZ_BAXD01000066.1:0-2401 GCF_001310395.1 Halolactibacillus sp. JCM 19043 | reverse complement strand
GATTGTGTTGTTCGACCGCAATCAACTGTCTGTAGACATGACTAAAGAAGGCGGTAATGCTTGGAGAACAAACACGACTGAGTTCCGAGCTATTGAGCGTGAAAACGTTAAGTCTTGGGATTCTGAAGCTGTTATCTTTGGTCAAATTGATATTGCAGCACCTATTGCTTAATTAAATATTTAAAAAGGGAGAGATTGAAAATGAAAGCAAAAGTAATTCGAGCGTTTCGCGATAAAAATAACAACAAGAAATATATTGAAAAAAATACCATTTTCGAAGCGGCAGCAGAACGTATTCAGGTATTAAAAGAAAAGGGGTTTGTAGAAGTGGAAGAAAAAATAGAACACCCATCTGTGCTTGATGGAAGCATTGATGAAGTGAAAAAGAGCACCGATGGTCTAACGGTAGAAGAAGTGAAGGCATTGTTAGAAGCTGAAAAAGTTGGCGATAATCGAAAAGGTTTAGTCAGTTATTTCGAATCTTTAATTGAAGAAGTAGAAAGTAATCCAACAGAAGAGGGCGAGTAATATCGCTCTCTTTTTTCGAGAGGGTGATAATGGTGACTTTAACACCGGATGAACTAGCTAAATTAAAAAAATATATTCGAATTGATTATGATGACGATGATCCTTTACTTGAAACGTTTTATAAGCAGGCGGGCATCCATATCCGTAATCAGGTAGGCGCTATTGATGAAACCAACGAAAATATGCTTGAACAGTATAATCAGGCGAGAGCGTTACTTGTTCAACATTGGAATGATAATCGACAATCTTTTCGTTCCGATAAAGATTATGAAGTGCCTCACTCTCTAAATAGTATCGTATTACATTTGAAGTATTGTTATCCAGTTGGTGATCAAGTATGAGAATTAATCCAGGTGATTTAAAACAAAAGCTTATTTTTCAACAACCTGCAGGTGGAACAAACGAGAATGGTTTTCCAATTACGCACCCCATTCCATATAAAACGGTTTGGGGTGCGTTAAAGACATTGCGAGGTAATCGTTTTTATACTGCGGCACAAAACCAAATGGAAAACAATCGTGAATTCCTCATTCGTTATCAAAAGGCTTTGGATGAAACAGAACGGCCTGAGAATTTAACGGTTATGTGGAATCAAAAAGAGCATGAGATAGTCTCAATTGAAAATGATGATGGATTAAATGTTTCTATGACGGTTGTCGTGAAGGTTGTGACGTAATTGAATCTAGAATTTGAAGGTTTAGATGAGCTTCTACGAGAGGTTGAACTGATTCAGTTAGCACCGGAACACGTGAAAGACAAAGCGCTTATTCGTGCAGCCGATTTACTCAAAGAGCGTATGAAAGACGAAGTTTATAATCATGGGTTAAATCCATATTCCGGTGACGCACAAAGGCTATAGATCGGACAGAGCCTAAAAATGGTGAGATATTTGTTGGGACAAAAGGTGGTAAGAAGCAGGAAGGATACTATTTATATATGCATGAGTTTGGCTATTATAATGTCGTGGCCAAGCGCTTTATTGCTCCTAAACCCTTTGCTAGTATCGCCTTTGAATTAAGTAAAGGAAAGATATTAGACATTTATGTTGAGGAACTAAGAAAGGAGATGAAGATTATTTGAATGTCAAAAAGATGATAATTGATGCTCTTCGTCCGATTAATGTTCCTGTCACAACTTTAACAGGAAACAACAACAATAGTGAATACATTATTATAAATGAATACAATCAATCATCTAGTTTAAATGCGGATGATAAAGAAATGTCTACGAGGTATTTTTATCAAGTTGACGTTTTTACTTCAGGCGATTTTACAACGATTGTGGCCGAAGTAGAAAGCAGATTAAAAGAAGCAGGCTTTAAGCGGATGTTTTCCAGCGAATCATATGACAACGAAGCTCAAAAGTACAGAAAAATATTACGCTTTAGTTACGCAACCGAAATAGAATAGGTTGCTATTTTAATTTTAGGAGGAATAAATATGGCGATTAAAGGATTAGATATGTTACATTACGCAATTATCACGGAAGAAAATAGTACAACAACGACGTACGGAACAATTAAACCATTTGGACCAGCTATGGCACTAAACTTACAGCCAACGATCAATAGAGGTAACCTACGAGCTGATGATAAAGTTCTTTTCTCAGACTCTTCTAAAGGACCTATCTCGGTATCAGTCAACACAGCTTACTTAGAAAAAACAGTTGAAGCTGATGTTTTAGGTAAGACAGTAGACGATAATGGCGGTATCACTGACACCGCGAGCGATAACGCTCCATACATCGCAATTGGTGGTCGAGCAAAATCAGCGCGTGGCGGATATGAATACTTTTGGGTTTATCGCGTGAAATTGGCACCTGCAGAAGAAAATAAACAAACAGAACAAGATACACCTTCATACCAAACACCAAA
>NZ_BAXD01000065.1:0-2917 GCF_001310395.1 Halolactibacillus sp. JCM 19043 | reverse complement strand
GGCTTGCTATCCGTACGGAGGGGCTATGGTATATAACGGTTTTGTAGTCGTCTATCCCCCAAGAAATCATCAGTAATCTAGAAGGAATTAAGAAACGATTGGTGCTTCTTTAATTCCTCTGATTATTGAAGAATATATCCACTGTTACAAGCATGGACAATCCAATAAAAAGCTAGCTGGATTAGTCCAGTTGAATACTGAACTCAATCCAGCCAATTAGTTATATAATATAATTCTATCTTTTAGGAGTAAGTACTGTGAAAGGATATAGTAAAGTATCTCCTTTATGCTTCTGTCATCGATAGTTCATTAAAAACATCGCTATATTGCATGTTTCCCTCCTTTATTAAACTTAGATAATAACCAATATCTTCATTTGATAAGAATATATTGTTTTTTAAAGCATAGTCCCTTAGTAAAGCAATATATCCGGATATTAAAGCGGTTGCTTGTGATGTACCAGAGGAATAAAATATCTCATCATTAGCATCTAATACTAATATATTCTCCCCAGGTGCATTAATTGTTGTTAGGTCAGGCCCACTAGTTAATTCTAATGGCTGTAAGTTTTCACCAAGTGCACCAATAGAAATAACTTCCCTCATATTTGCGGGGAACATCATTTCAAAATTAGAGAAGTCACCAGAAGATGCAGTAACTGTGATATTCTTACTGTGAGCCTCTTTAATTAAACCAGCAATGTCTTCATTATTTTTGTAGCTTCCAACACTTAAATTAATAACTGTTGCATTTTTATCAATAGCCATTTCAATCGCATCATATATCAATTCTGGTCTAGTTGATTCTGCCTTATCTAAAATTTTTATTGATAGTATATCAACATCGGGACTAATGCCTAGGATATCATCTTCCGTCCCTTTAATTATAGAGTACATCATAGTACCATGTCCGTTGTAATCGTAAATATCCTCACTCGTTAATGAGAAAGCTTTTTCTGCATCAAGTTTTATATTAGAAGAAATTCCACTATCTATTATAGCAATGGTTTGTGAAGATCCAGTGGAATAATGATGAAGCTCTTTATAATTAAGATGTTTATATACCCAGTAGTCTATTTCATCTGGAGTTGTGTTTTTTGAAAAAAAAACTCCAAAAACAATACTACTTACTGATAACAAAATTATTAATATTACTATTTTTTTTTTCATGAAATAAGTTTTACCCCTTTTTAAGCGCTACTACTACTGAGTTTCAATTGAGAATGTAAGCGTCCAGTGTAAATTGGCTATTATTCCACGACTAGTTAAAGCATTATGATAATCAGCTCTACTAGCAAGATTATTTATATATATTGAGGTTAATGAAGTAGAAATTGCTAGTGGTGCAACCCCGAATGCTGTGGCAAAAACAGCGACCCCTGTCCCAGATAAAGCAGCACTTCTTAAATTTGTAGCCCACAATCGGGCATTATTTGTACTTTTATATCTTCTTCTTCCCCACCAAAATGTTTGATCTTTAGTTACGCCTCCTTGGACATAAAAATGATCATCATTTGCATCAATTAATGCTCCATTAGATAGAATTTCTAACTTCCCATCACGCACATCAGCATTAAGATTTTCAATATTCTTTAAATATGTATCGACAATGCTTTGTTTTGTTAATGGTTTGTCACGCTTAATTCCCTGTAACTCAGAAAGTTTATTTAAATTATTAATATCCTTCTGATTTAAACTACTAATAATTTGCCCTTTATTTCTTGTTACCTCTATTCCATCCTCACTAAAGATTATGAATTCAGATAAAACTTCCTGGATTCTGTTCATACTAGATTCATATGAATACATGAAGTCAGAAGAGCTTTGGGAATGGGCAAAGACAGGGGGTGAAAAAATTCCAAAAGACAATACTATTACTAAAAATAATGATATTTGTTTCATTTAAAATCCTCCGTTTTTTTATAATTAACTAATTTTCACCATTATCGAATAGAGTTTATTGAGTTCTTGTGAAAAACGTAAGAGTCCAATGTAAATCGATTATTATTCCCCGATTACTTAAACTATTGTGATAATTAACTCTATTCGCGACATTAGCTATATAGATTCCCGTTATTGCATTCGGAATCCCCCCCATTGGACCGAACACAGCACCTGCAATAATTGCATGTGCTGCGTTAGCTTCAGAAAGAAACAGTAATTCCGCAGCCCATGTTCTAGCGTTAGCTGTACTTTTATACCTTCTTTTTCCCCACCAAAAATTTTGATCTTTAGTTACGCCTCCCTGGACATAAAAATGATCATCATTTGCATCAATTAATGCTCCATTAGATAGAACTTCTAACTTTCCATCACGCACATCAGCATTAAGATTTTCAATATTCTTTAAATATGTATCAACAATGCTTTGTTTTGTTAATGGTTTGTCACGCTTAATTCCCTGTAACTCAGAAAGTTTGTTTAAATTATTAATATCCTTCTGATTTAAACTACTAATAATTTGCCCTTTATTTCTTGTTACCTCTATCCCATCCTCACTAAAGATTATGAATTCAGATAAAACTTCCTGGATTCTGTTCATACTAGACTCATATGAATACATAAAGTCAGAAGAGCTTTGTGAATAGGCAAAGGTGGACTCTGTAAAAACACCAAAAAACATTACTGAAATTAAGAATAAAGCTGAAAACTTTACTTTTAACATCCAAAAACCTCCTTTAAATTATTTACATATATGTTATAATATAAAAGTCGAAAAAACAAGGAGGTTTGTGGAAATTGAAAAACTTTATTTTTTTAACAGCAATCATTATCGTAATCATAATTTTATTTTTATTAAAATATTATTTTGAAGTAATTGGTAGCTATACGCTTATAATAATCTTTTTAGCAATAACAATTATAATATCGTTCTTGAGAAAGGCATTAGATATAAACTTTTTTGAATGAGACCTTTT
>NZ_BAXD01000064.1:0-3014 GCF_001310395.1 Halolactibacillus sp. JCM 19043 | reverse complement strand
GTTAAGTCCTCGATCGATTAGTATTCGTCAGCTACACATGTCACCATGCTTCCACCTCGAACCTATCTACTCATCGTCTCTGAGGGATCTTACTCTTTACAGATGGGAAGTCTCATCTTGAGGGGGGCTTCATGCTTAGATGCTTTCAGCACTTATCCCTTCCACACGTAGCTACCCAGCTATGCTCCTGGCGGAACAACTGGTGCACCAGCGGTATGTCCATCCCGGTCCTCTCGTACTAAGGACAGCTCCTCTCAAACTTCCAACGCCCACGACGGATAGGGACCGAACTGTCTCACGACGTTCTGAACCCAGCTCGCGTACCGCTTTAATGGGCGAACAGCCCAACCCTTGGGACCGACTACAGCCCCAGGATGCGATGAGCCGACATCGAGGTGCCAAACCTCCGTCGATGTGGACTCTTGGGGGAGATAAGCCTGTTATCCCCGGGGTAGCTTTTATCCGTTGAGCGACGGCCCTTCCATTCGGTACCGCCGGATCACTAAGCCCGACTTTCGTCCCTGCTCGACTTGTAGGTCTCGCAGTCAAGCTCCCTTCTGCCTTTGCACTCTACGAATGATTTCCAACCATTCTGAGGGAACCTTTGGGCGCCTCCGTTACTCTTTGGGAGGCGACCGCCCCAGTCAAACTGCCCGCCTGACACTGTCTCCGAACCGGATCACGGTCCTGGGTTAGAAGATCAACACAATCAGGGTGGTATCCCACCAGCGCCTCCACGTAAGCTAGCGCTCACGCTTCTAAGGCTCCCACCTATCCTGTACAAATTGTGCCAATATTCAATATCAGGCTACAGTAAAGCTCCACGGGGTCTTTCCGTCCTGTCGCGGGTAATGCGCATTTTCACGCATAGTTTAATTTCACCGGGTCTCTCGTTGAGACAGTGCCCAAGTCGTTGCACCTTTCGTGCGGGTCGGAACTTACCCGACAAGGAATTTCGCTACCTTAGGACCGTTATAGTTACGGCCGCCGTTTACTGGGGCTTCGGTTCAATGCTTCGCTATAAAGCTAACATGTCCCCTTAACCTTCCAGCACCGGGCAGGTGTCAGCCCCTATACTTCGCCTTGCGGCTTCGCAGAGACCTGTGTTTTTGCTAAACAGTCGCTTGGGCCCTTTCACTGCGGCTTCTCAGAATGAGAAGCACCCCTTCTCCCGAAGTTACGGGGTCATTTTGCCGAGTTCCTTAACGAGAGTTCTCCCGCTCACCTTAGAATTCTCATCTCGCCTACCTGTGTCGGTTTGCGGTACAGGCACCACTTTTCTCACTAGAGGCTTTTCTTGGCAGTGTGAAGTCGGGAACTTCGATACTATTTTCTCTCCCCATCACAACCTGTGATTGCCAGACGGATTTGCCTATCTGACTCACTCATTGCTTGGACGCACTCTTCCATCCGTGCGCTTTCCCTATCCTACTGCGTTCCCCCATCGCTCAAACAAAAAGGAGGTGGTACAGGAATATCAACCTGTTGTCCATCGTCTACGCCTTTCGGCCTCGACTTAGGTCCTGACTAACCCTGAGAGGACGAGCCTTCCTCAGGAAACCTTAGGCATTCGGTGAAGAAGATTCTCACTTCTTTTTCGCTACTCATACCGGCATTCTCACTTCTAAGCGCTCCACCAGTCCTCACGGTCTGACTTTACAGCACTTAGAACGCTCTCCTACCATTGATCAAAGATCAATCCGTAGCTTCGGTGATACGTTTAGCCCCGGTACATTTTCGGCGCAGCGTCACTCGACCAGTGAGCTATTACGCACTCTTTAAATGATGGCTGCTTCTAAGCCAACATCCTGGTTGTCTGTGCAACGCCACATCCTTTTCCACTTAACGTATACTTTGGGACCTTAGCTGACGGTCTGGGTTGTTTCCCTCTCGACTATGAACCTTATCACCCACAGTCTGACTCCCAAGGTAATATCATTGGCATTCGGAGTTTGACTGAATTCGGTAACCCGGTAGGGCCCCTAGTCCAATCAGTGCTCTACCTCCAAGATACATGCCTTGAGGCTAGTCCTAAAACTATTTCGGAGAGAACCAGCTATCTCCGTGTTCGATTGGCATTTCACCCCTACCCACACCTCATCCCCGCATTTTTCAACATACGTGGGTTCGGGCCTCCAGTCAGTGTTACCTGACCTTCACCCTGGACATGGGTAGATCACACGGTTTCGGGTCTACGACCACCTACTACATACGCCCTATTCAGACTCGCTTTCGCTGCGGCTCCGCCTTTTCTGGCTTAACCTTGCAGGGGATCGTAACTCGCCGGTCCATTCTACAAAAGGTACGCCGTCACCCATTAACGGGCTCCGACTAATTGTAAGCGCACGGTTTCAGGATCTCTTTCACTCCCCTTCCGGGGTGCTTTTCACCTTTCCCTCACGGTACTGGTTCACTATCGGTCACTAGGGAGTATTTAGCCTTGGGAGATGGTCCTCCCGGATTCCGACGGAATTTCACGTGTTCCGCCGTACTCAGGATCCACATCGGAGGGTAGTATTTTTCCATTACAGGGCTGTTACCTTCTATGGCGGACCTTTCCAGGTCGCTTCGTGTAAATGCTACTTTTGTAACTCCATATGATGTGTCCTACAACCCCAAGAAGCAAGCTTCTTGGTTTGGGCTGATTCCGTTTCGCTCGCCGCTACTCAGGAAATCGCATTTGCTTTCTCTTCCTCTGGGTACTTAGATGTTTCAGTTCCCCAGGTCTGCCTTCATTAACCTATGGATTCAGTTAATGATCTCACGTCATTACACGTGATGGGTTCCCCCATTCGGAAATTTCCGGATCAAAGCTTACGTACAGCTCCCCGAAACATATCGGTGTTCGTCCCGTCCTTCATCGGCTCCTAGTGCCAAGGCATCCACCGTGCGCCCTTTCTTACTTAACTAATATGAGTAAACTCTTTATTACTACAGTAAAAAGACGTTTGGTCTTTATTTCTTACAAAGTTTGATGTCTTGTCATACTTCTTTATCTAGTTTTCAAGGTACAA
>NZ_BAXD01000063.1:0-4043 GCF_001310395.1 Halolactibacillus sp. JCM 19043 | reverse complement strand
AAATGTTTCGCTGTCGTTTTGTTGACAACTATTTAACTATAACATATCTCTTGGATGGAAGTCAATAACTTTTTACAAAAAAGTTATTTTCAATCATTATTTGAAATGCCCTCTCAAAAGACTGCCTAAATAATATACCACGAATAGCTTTTCAAATGCAAGGATTAATTGCAAGTTTTTTAAAAAACTTGTCGATTGAGCTGTTCCTTCATTAAATACGTTTAAAAGATAAGGATTTTCATCAACATCAAACTAGCTAAGCCGTACCCACTTAGCGCTGTCGTTATCCCAACCGTCATAACATTAATAGGTAAATGAAAACCAATCAATCCACCAATGACATTGATAAAGAAGATAATAAGTACACTTGCAATCATGCGATAAATCAGTTTAGCTATTTGAAATCCTAATCTTTTCATTTTATTCCCTCCATCATCATTATACTAACCATGCTCTTTTTAACTATTACATCGTTATTATTTATATGAAGAAACTAAAAAAAAAGAACGCCCATCATTTTTGACGGGCGTTTAAGTGTAGACGTCTTGCTTCTCTTAATAAGAAGAAATATTTTATTTCCGCAATCTTCAATTGGTACTCACCTTCAACGGATGGATCTAACTACGTTCCATCACACCTTTAACTTGTGTCCATTCTGACTGCAAACGGTAAATGTCATCAAGCAATGCTTGTTCATATTGTTTTTTCTTTCGGTTTGTTCGAAAGCCCATAATCAACACATCACTTTCAGATTATAATTCACGTCGACCTTCTAATGCTTTCGATAAAGTCACTTCATCGGCATACTCTAAATCGCCACCCATTGGTAAGCCATGAGCGATCCGAGTAATTCGGATACCTGACGGTTTAACGAGACGAGAGATATACATCGCCGTTGCTTCACCTTCTACATTAGGGTTTGTTGCGAGAATAAGCTCTTCGACTTTATCATCTTTTAAACGTTTAATTAAATCAGGTACATTAATATCTTCTGGTCCAATCCCATCCATCGGTGAGATTGCCCCATGGAGCACGTGATAACGTCCATTAAATTCACGCATTTTTTCCATTGCAATAACATCTTTAGGATCTTGTACGACACAAATAACGGAGTCATCGCGGGTATGATCACTACAAATCTGGCATGGATCTTGGTCAGTAATATGGCCGCATACGCTGCAGTGTGTGAGTTCCCGTTTCGCATTGACTAATGCCTTCGCAAAATCTAGCACATCGTCTTCTTTCATATTTAAAACAAAAAAAGCCAGTCGGACCGCAGTTTTCGGTCCGATTCCTGGCAATTTAGTAAAGCTATCAATCAGCTTTGAAATTGGTTCAGGATAATACATATACTCGCTCCTTAAAACATTCCCGGAAGATTCATACCTTGAGTGAATTTACCCATCTTCTCGTTTGATGTTTCATCCACTTTATTTAATACTTCATTTGTCGCAGCAATGATTAAATCTTGTAGCATTTCTACATCATCTGGATCAACAACTTCTTCATTAATCTCTACATCAACAATTTCCTTCTTACCGTTAGCAATGACTTTAACCATACCGCCACCTGCTGTTGCTTCAAAGCTCATCTCTTGTAATTCCTCTTGAGCTTTCATCATATCTTTTTGCATTTTTTGCATTTGTTTCATCATTTTATTCATGTTTGCATTTCCACGCATTGTGTTTTCCTCCTTGTAATTAAAAACTTTAGTCTTCATGTATTTCTATTAAATCATCACCGACTAATTTCCGTGCTTCTTCAACAACGGGGTCTTCTTCTTGTTCTTCTGTTTCTCCTGAATCTTTTGCTTTTAACTTTTGTTCTTTAATAAAGTCCTCGCGCAATTTCAGCACGCTTCTTCAGGAATTGGGATAAATGACATGTGATGTCCCGTTGTTTCTAACAGAATCGCTTCTATTAGTTCCCGATGATCAAGTGCTAACGAACAATGAATATCATATTTAAAAGCAATCACCAAGTTATCAAACGATGCCGCTGCTGGCTTAGCATCTTGCAAGGTCGCATGAGCTGGCGCACTTTTCGTTTTCACTTGTTGCAATACATTTGCCCAAGCGCGTTGCACATTTTGTAAGTGTTCTTTTTCTGCCTTTTCTAACGTGAGGCGGATTTTTTCAAACGGTATTTTATAGTTACTCTTACTTTGCGGGGTACGCTTTTGTTGACGCTTGGGTGATGCAGCTTGCTCTGTTTTTATGCCTTGTTCTTTTAACACTCGTAGTTCTTTTTCTAGTTTACCAAGCTTTTCGGTTAACTGCAAAATGTGTGAATCATTGGCTACTGACGACGCTTGGTCTTCTTCTGTTAGTTTTAATACACTAATCTCTATAAAGACTTTTGGACTTGTCGTCCACTTCATCTCTTGTTGACAATGATTCCATTCACTAATCGCCTGTTGGATCCAGTGTGGATCGAGTCGATTGGCTAGTTCTTTAAAAGCCTCATCAGGTACGGCACGCTCTAATTGATTAGCAAGCGTTGGCGCGGCCCGGTACATCAACGCATCCCGCAAGAAGTAAATCAAATCATGAATTAAACGTCCGGGATCTTTTCCTTCTTGAATGAACTGGTCGACAAGGCTCAGGGCTGTACTCACGTCTTTATCGGCTAGTGCTACTGTGAGCTGTTGTAGCCTTGCTTGTGAGACAGAACCTGTAATCTGTAACACATCTTCTAACGTCACTTCACCATCACTATACGAGATCGCTTGATCTAGAAGACTCAATGCATCCCGCATTCCACCTTCTGCCGCGAGCGCAATCTGATGATAAGCCTCGTCACTTACGGTCATATCTTCATGAGCCATAATGACTTTCATTCGTTCAATTAAGGCTTGCTGCGTAATCCGTTTAAAATCGAAACGCTGACACCTCGAAATAATCGTTAGCGGGATTTTATGTGGCTCTGTTGTTGCTAATATAAAGATGACGTGTTTTGGTGGTTCTTCTAACGTCTTTAATAACGCATTAAAGGCACCCATCGATAACATATGCACCTCATCGATAATATACACCTTATAAGGTACGGATGTCGGGGCATATTTCACTTTATCTCGTATATCACGAATCTGTTCGACACCATTATTAGAAGCAGCATCAATTTCCATCACATCAGGAATCGCTCCTGACTGGATACCTTTACAGCTGGCACACTCTAAACACGGCTCTTTCGTTGGGGCGTGTTCACAGTTAATCGCCTTCGCAAATATTTTTGCCGCACTTGTCTTTCCTGTCCCTCGCGGGCCAGTAAACAGATAAGCGTGTGAGAATTTATCTTGTACGAGAGCATTCTGTAATGTTCGTGTTATATGTGCCTGTCCAACCACATCTTCAAATACTTGTGGGCGAAAGACACGATATAGGGCTTGATAGCTCATATATAACCGGATCCTCTCTTCGTGTTAAGTCTCATCTTATTATAACTGAAACACACAGAAGTTGCATTAGTTAATCTCCCTGGATTTTATCGTTTTAGGGCGAGAAGACACCTTCCTCAAGTGCGTCAGCACTAGGTGGGTGATGAATCGATTTTTTGAATATTTTTGAAGTGACAAACATATATTCCTCATGGTACAATTAAAGCACTAACAGTGACCGTCACAAAACAAAGAGAGGGTGGGTATCATGGGCATGAAGGCCATTTTTTCAAATCGCTTATATAAGTATAAGATCGACCCTGATTTTGTTATGTCCATGAATCACACCCTTCGGGTGTTTAATCAAGCCAAACATTTTCGCTATCAAGCGGAGGTCCGGGAGCTTAGGGGCGTGAAAGCGAAAAGTTCCGTCTCCATCCATCAACAGTTGAAACAACATTACGGATTAAATGATTATTATGCGACCAGTGCTGTTCAACAAGGACGGGCGCTTCTATCCGCGCAAAAAGAATTGAAGAAGGTGTACATGCGTAATAAAAAAGAGCAAATCAATGCCGTTAAAAGAAAAATAAAAGCGACGAAGGCGCGCTTGACGACCCTTCAAAAGATAAAAGGCTCTTTTGTCAAAGGAACACCGCTGTTCAAT
>NZ_BAXD01000062.1:0-4102 GCF_001310395.1 Halolactibacillus sp. JCM 19043 | reverse complement strand
GTGGCCTCGTCATTCCATGGGTTCTTTTTTAGTGAGACGCTTTATTGAACGCTATCCAAATGAATGTGACGCGGTTATATTGTCAGGTACCGGCTATCATCAAGGTCTTACTGGAAAGGCGGGCCAACTATTAAGTTTGATTGAAACGAAACTGTTCAGTAAAACCCACCGCAGTAAAGTGCTTGATGCCTTAAGTTTTGGTCAGTACCAAAAACACTTTAAAAATAGAGGTAGCTGGCTCTCACGTGATGAGGTTATTGTGAAAGCTTATCAAAATGATCCCTTTAGCGGCTACGTTTCAACGAGTCAGTTTTATCTTGACCTGCTCACAGGTATTGAACGCCTTCATAAACAAACGGAAGTGAACAAGGTGAATAAAGACACACCGATTTTATTAATCAGTGGCGATGAAGATCCTGTAGGTGATTTTTCTGAAGGAGTTAAAAAGGTAGCGGCGGATTATAAACACGCTGGGATTAAGTCTGTTGATGTGATTCTTTATCCAGGTGGACGTCATGAAATGTTGTTTGAGACAAATCGAGATGAAGTTGCAGAAGACGTTTATCAGTGGCTGACGAGAACCTTTTCCTAATGCTTAGAAAAAGACTTTTTTCATTTAGTTAACGTAAATATAATTAAAAAAGCGTTTCCCAAAGATAGTTTTTTCAATGGGGAAACGCTTTTATATTGCTTTGAATAATATTTCCTAATAGAAACGCATGGTTACTGTTTCGGAAGATGAATATGAAACGTTGTGCCTTGATTGGGCTTGCTTTTTACTTCCACTCTTCCTTTATGTGCATCGACTAAAGCTTTCACAATAGATAAGCCGATGCCAATGCCACCTGTTTTACGATCACGTGATTTATCTCCGCGGTAAAAACGTTCAAATAAGTGAGCTAAATCGTCTTCACTAATACCTTTACCTTCATCTTGGACAGTAAAGGTTACCGTCTTAGATGATTCTGATAGTGATAGTTTGACAGATTTCTCTTTATCCGTGTATTGTAGCGCATTATTAATTACATTCGTCAGTACTTGTATCAGCTTGTCACGATCGACTGTTACGGAGATCGGTTGATTCGGTACCTCAAGTGATAATTGAATGCTCTTGTCATGGAAACTTGAGCTAAATTGTTCATACATAAAGCTTAATAATTGATTAGCATTGATTGTTTTCTTATTGAGTTTTATTTCCGGATTTTCTGCGGCAATTAAACTCTCCAGTTCATTGACTAACCGCACCAGTCGCATCAATTCTTCATGACTTTTTTCGAGTCGGTCTGTTGTCGGCTCAAAGACGCCATCTAGATAAGCTTCTAATTGAGACCGTAAGGTCGCAAGGGGCGTTCTTAGTTCATGTGCGAAATCAGCGGTAAATTGTTTACGTAAGCGCTCTTGTTTATCTAACGTAAGCGCTAAGTCATTGACCGCTTCACCGATGTCTTTCATTTCACCAGAGAGCGTTTGAACATCAACTGGTGCTTTTAACTTACGCGCTTTTAAGTCACGTATCGCTTCGCTTACGACTTTAAAACTTTTGGTCAAACGTTTGGAGAAGAGCGCTGAGAAAAATAGAGCTAAAACAATCGTGATAACAACCGCCAACATAATGTTTCGTCTAATTTGACTAAAAAAACTAAAGTCAGCCCCAACAAGTTGATTCGGTGAATAGGCGATTAATGTACCAATGGTCGTATTGTTTTTTGATAAAGGAATGGTTGTTTCATTTAATTCAACTTCCTCCATCATATGGTTATGCATATGCATACTGCCCATGCGGTTGACCATACGTAAGGTTGTAAGAACACGGTTACCATTTGCATCATAAAGCTCATAAAACACATCATCACTTTGCGCTTGTTGGCGCATCATACTTTCTAAGTGGGTTGAGACAAGCGACTCGTCTCTTTCATATGTCTGATAGATTTCTTCTATGATTAAGTCGTGATTTTGAAGACGAGCCTCATCTAAGTAATCACTAAATTGTTGTTCAAAACCAAATAACATCGGGAAGCTCGTTAACACAATACCAATCACACTGATCAACAGTAAATAGAGAAAGACTTTAGAACGTAATGTCATCGCGGTCAACCTTTCCGCTAAATTTATAGCCCATCCCAAAGACAGTCACAATAAAGTCCGGTGACTTGCTGTCTTGTTCAATTTTTTTGCGTAAATTTTTAATATGGGTATCAATCACCCGTTCATAACCTTCGACATAGACTCCGTCATCTTCAAGGCGGTCAAGTAAATCAGCTCGGCTATAAACACGATCTGGATAGCGTGCGAGAGCGGTCAATAATTTATATTCAATCGGGGTGAGTGCGACCGCTTCATGATAGGCCGTAACTGATTTTGTTTCTTCATTTATTATCAGGGCTTTTTTATTAAAGGACCGGACGACGTCAGTTTGATCATTTTTTGTCATACCAATTCGGCGCAACAATGCTTTCGTTCGAACCACAACTTCTTTTGGGCTAAAGGGTTTTTTAATATAATCATCTGCCCCGATGACAATCCCGTTAATTAAATCTTCCTCTTGCGACTTTGCTGTTAACATAATAATAGGTACATCGCTTGTCACACGGGTACGTTGACAGATTTCTTCACCGGTCATATCCGGCAACATTAAATCAAGTAGAATAATATCATAGGCGGCTGTTTCAATCATCGCGAGTGCTTCTTTACCATTCATTGATGTATCGACCGTCCAATTTTCTTTTTCAAAATAAGCTGTTAATACTTCTAAAATCGATGGTTCATCATCGACAAGTAATACATGTGTCATTCTGATCACCTCACGCTTTAGTTTACCACGAAATAGTGTCTTAAACGCTTATCTTCACATAATCCACACAATCAAAAAAGCTTACGACACCCATTCTATTGGATATCGTAAGCTAATCATCTATTATAAAAGCAGTTATGACGCGCGGTGCTCGCTATGTCTGATTGGGAATAAGTGATCCGGTTCTTTTTTTAAGTACACAACCCAGTAAGCGCCGGCGACAAACATGACACCACCAACCGCATTGCCTAAAAAGACAGGAATAAAATTGAGAACATAAGCTGTCCAACTAAAGTAACCGGCAAAAATAGCCGCTGGGATTAAAAACATATTCGCAACCACGTGCTGAAAACCAATGGCCACAAACGCCATTGTTGGAAACCAGATCCCTAAGATTTTACCGGACATATCTTTCGCACCATAGTTCAGCCAAACGGCTGAAGCAACGAGCCAGTTACAACCAATGCCTGAAAGAAAGGCTTGTAAGAAGGTCGCGTCTAACTTATGTTCAGCTAAATGAACGGTTGTTTCTAAGAAAATGCCTTCTGTCATTCCAACCACATGACCGAAAAAGTAAGCAACAAAGATCGCACCTAAAAAATTACTTACGGTAATAAGGACAATATTTTTTAATACATGACGTGATTTGATTTTTCGCTCCATTCGAGATAATGGTACCGCCATTAAGTTGCCCGTTAAGAGTTCCCCGCCTGCAAGTAACGTGAGAATAAGACCAATAGGAAAAAGAGCTGCGCCGATAAACGATGAAAAACCGCCCCACGCTTCAGGCATATTTGCCGTGACATGAATATAGAGTAAGTATCCTAAGGCGATAAATGCCCCTGCCTCAAAGCCTAAAATCGTTGATTGTAAACTTGTGTAGTGTGCTTTTTTGTAGCCAGATGACACCGTATAATTGGCTATTTCGTCTGGATTGTAAAAACCCATCATGATCAGATCCTTTGCATAAATGTTTGTGATTCATTTAACATGATATACCTATTAATGGGTTTTGTCTATATCAAAATGAGAATATATTTTTGGTATGCGCTTACATTTTAAAAGTATTATCCCGACAAATGTATGACGCCTTCTTATTGATTACGCTTGTTAAAACGTCACGTTATCAAGTCGTTTAATGACAAGAAAAAAGACAGGCAGTTGCCTGTCTTTTGCATCATTGCTCTCAAATATTTAAAGATATTTATTTGAATCAATTTCATAATTGCCCTTTTTGAAAAATCAAACACGACTAGAATTTCAATATTTGTCTTAAAAAATTTTTATGCTATTTGATATTGCTTTAGGAAC
>NZ_BAXD01000061.1:0-4649 GCF_001310395.1 Halolactibacillus sp. JCM 19043 | reverse complement strand
TTGTGCGTCTTAGCATTTGTAAGGGTCACTTGATCAGGATATGAACAACCCTTCTCAGCAAAAACAAGTTGTAGATGTAATTTTGCTCCTGCTTTTGTCTTTCGAAATTCCGCCCATGGATATCTTTGCATATTCAATGGTAGCGTACTTGAATCAATAATCTTAAGGGGCATTGTCACTTTTCGTTGATGATTAAAATCCGATTTTTTTGGATATCGGCAACTAACTTAAGAAAAAGAGATCTAAAAAATCTGAAGAAATTTGCGAAAACCATTGTTCAAATGATTTTTTTCCAGTAAACTTATCCATGTGTTTGTCCTTTATTTTGGATTTGGATTGGTTTACTCCCCCCAACCATTATAAAGGATTTTTTAATAGAAAAATATAATTTCAGAATATTACGAATATAGTTAAAACAGTCTGAAATTTTTTATGCGACACTAGTAACCCAACATATATAAAAGAGCCCCGCTAATAAATATCGTCATAGTATTATCTAACGTAATATTTCAATATTTAACAGCTTATCTATAACGTCTAGTTCACACCCCCTCCCCTTCCGTTAGTTTAGGAAAGATAGGGACACTTAGGCTGTTCGCATGGATGCACGAATATTATACGTTACATATAGCGCAAAATGCGGAATTCCGATGTGGATTAACTTACTAGGACATCGCTATAATAGCCTTATAATTGATACCGGTGGTCGGGGTCGAGTTGAAGTCAGAACGCCTTATTAAATAGGTTTTATGACTTTAACTGTGTAAAATTCGTGTAAAATATTTAAACTTTTCTCTTCTATTTAAATGGCAATGCATATACAACGATCTAAAGAATATAATTATTTAACAAATTATTATTGTACTTCGGATAACCGACATGTATTCACCCCACATCGTTCGGATTACTTTTTACTAGTAAAACATCTGTTATTTCCGTCGTAGCATCTGTTCCTACTCCGATTGCAATCTCCAGACCTGCTTTATCTTGTGGCAAACCTCAGCATCAGTAATTACTTGTATCTCGCATCCCTTGAAGTCCTTGCCCTGTTAGTGCGCATGATTACGAAAAGAGAATAACTAATAAGGTTACTTCTCTAAATAATCATTATATTTTTTATCATATATCTGGCTATAGTATAAACACTCTCAAAACTAAATCCTTCTAACTGCAGAAGATATGTTCTTGTTGAACTAAATTCAAAATTCACGGGTGAAAGTCATACAAGAAAAAGGTGATAAATAATTTGTAATGAGCATAAATTTTATAATGGAGGTGTAATTAGGTTGGAATAAAAATAAAAAGATGACCTAACAAAGGCCATACAGAAACTCAGGAGATTTTTAATTTAGTTATACCAAAAAAGGAGGAATTGCAAATTGAAATTGATACAAAAAAGAAAGATGTTCTTTTTAGCAATTGTATTTTGTTTCGCACTTATATTACCTACAGTAATTGTACATGCGGCAGTCACTAGTAATGAAACTGGTACACATGGCGGATACGACTATGAATATTGGAAGGATAGCGGTGGTTCCGGAATCATGACTCTAAATAGTGGTGGTACCTTCAGTGCTGAGTGGAGTAATGTTAATAACATTTTATTCCGTAAAGGGAAAAAATTTGATGAGACACAGACGCACCAACAAATTGGTAATATGTCAATAAACTACGGGGCGAACTACCAGCCAAACGGCAATTCGTATTTAACTGTCTATGGATGGGCAGTTGACCCACTCGTAGAATTTTATATAGTTGATAGCTGGGGCAGCTATCGACCGACAGGAACACACAAAGGTACCATTAATGTTGACGGTGGCACATATGACATATATGAGACAACACGAACTAACCAACCTTCTATCAAAGGAACTGCAACTTTTAAACAGTATTGGAGTGTTCGAACATCAAAGCGCACGAGCGGAACTATATCTGTTAGCGAACACTTTAAAGCATGGGAAAATTTAGGTATGCAAATGGGTAACATGTATGAAGTCGCACTTACTGTAGAGGGCTATCAAAGTAGTGGAAGTGCTGATGTGTATAGTAACACATTTACTATCGGTGGTAGCTCCGGCGGGGACAGCGGCTCCGATGGCAGCACTACGAAAGTGGAAACTGAGGATATGACCAAAGGCGGCCAGTACACAGGGAATATTAGCTCGCCGTTTAATGGAGTTGCTTTATATGCTAATAATGATTCTGTGAGCTACACACAATATTTCGCGAACAACACTCATAGTTTTTCACTACGTGGTGCTTCAGATAATTCAGAGATGGCTAGAGTCGACTTAATAATCGGTGGGCAAAATAAGGGAACCTTTTATTTCGGTGGAAGCTATCCTGCGGTATATACAATAGACAATGTTAGCCATGGAACTGGAAATCAAACGATCGAACTTGTTGTAACAGCCGATGACGGAACATGGGATGCTTTCATTGATTATTTGGAGATCCAATAAATTTCTGAAGTGACACTTTTAAAGTTATTCTTTTATTTTTGATTGAGATTCCAAACAAAATCCCAGTAGGATGCTTCTGCTGGGGTTTTTTGTATGCATCTATCTACTTCATGGAATTGAAACATCATAAACACCAGTGCTAATTTGATCTAATATATCCTTAATATAACTCTTTAATTGGTAGTGTCAAGAATTTTGTGTAAACCTCTATATTGTAGTTCCAGAGTTACTGTATAAATTTAGAAATATATATGAACGCTCAGCCACAGCGCAGCTGCTTGTCCTTGATTGTGTGACTGTTTCTTAGTGATTCAGGGGATGGGTTCGGGGTCCCGCCCCTTGCTTAGAAACACTTGTATCGTTATACCATCCGCCTATTATTCTTCATAAAGTCACACGTCACACAGTCAAGGATGGCGTACTTTGTTGTTTCGCTAGCTGTTCTTCGAACATCTCTATAATTTCTGGTTTAGCTTTTTTAAAGCCGCGATGACAACGCATCGGAAATTTTTGATTATAATCTAAGAAGATTGAGACGAGAAAACGTTCTAAGGATTCCTCGTTTGGAAATTGCTCTTTTCTCTTTGTATACCGCTTGATTTGAGCGTTGAATCCCTCAATCAAATTGGTTGAGTAAAGACTGCGTTGAATGCACTCTGGAAAATCCAAAAAGACGATAAGTTGTTTGTTTTGAACAATCTTATCGATGAGTTTTTTATATGATGGGCGCCATTTCTTTTCAAAGACTTCGAGAGCCTCTTGTGCACTTTCAAGATCCGTCGCTTGATGGATATTCTTGAAGTCATCGGCAATCTCTTCGCGATCACTGATACGCGCTTTCCCATTAATATTGCGGACAATGTGTACAAGACATGTTTGATGTTTGGCGTAAGGATAGACGCGATGAATCGCGTCTGTCATGCCTGAAAGACCATCAGAAATGAATAATAAGACGTTTTCAAGACCACGTGCTTTTAGACCTTGAATCAACTCTTCTCATACCATAGCGGACTCTGTCGGCGCAATTGTAAAGTCTAGGACTTCTTTGTGCCCATCTTCATCAATGCCAATCGCGATATAAACAGCTTCTTTGGCAACGGTTTTACGACGAAGTGGCGTGTGCGTTGCATCTAAATAAACGCAGACATATCGCTTGTTTAGAGGGCTATATTTATAAGCTTCAATATCAGCTTCAACGATCTTAGTGAAGTTAGAAATGGTTTGTTTAGAATAGTGATGTCCATACATTTTCTCCATGAGATCAGCGATTTCTGATGTTGTCCCCCCTTTTTTATACAGATGGATCACAACTTCTTCGAGCGATTCACTATTACGTTTATAGGGAGCAACGGTCTGTTGTTCAAAGAAACCATCACTATCACGAGGAACTTGAATAGACAATTCACCAAACTCCGTATTAAATTTGCGTGAGTAATAGCCATTTCGAGAATTACCTGAGTTGATGCTTTTGGCATCATAAGGCTCATAATCGAGGAAACATGTTAGTTCATTTCGAAGCAATTGATTAACAGCGTGTTCTAAATGTTCACGAAAAAATTCTTTAATATCACGATTTTCAACTAGAGCTTGAGCTAAATCTGTAGTAAGATGGTTCATAGGAAGTCCTCTTTTCTGTGAATGTTGTTTGGTAACTCTATTCTACTAAAAGAGGCTTCCTTTTTCCATGCTCAAAAACAAGTCTAAGGTCGTTCACACAAAATATCGCACACTATCGAAACAACTATCAATTAGACCATTATGTCAAAAAGCTATATACAAAACGCTTTTTGAAATTACTATTTTATGCGCAATTAAACGAAACAGAGAGTTTGCGTGCTTTAAGTGACCCTTTATTTTCTGAGAATCTTCAAAAAGAAACGGATCTTGGATCAATTAGCTTTTCGCAATTAGGGCGTCGATTAAATAAAATTCCACGGAATTTTAGATCTCTTTTTCTTAAGTTAGTTGCCGATATCTAAAAAAATCGGATTTTAATCATCAACGAAAAGTGACAATGCCCCTTAAGATTATTGATTCAAGTACGCTACCATTGAATCTGCAAAGATATCCATGGGCGGAATTTCGAAAGACAAAAGCAGGAGCAAAATTACATCTACAACTTGTTTTTGCTGAGAAGGGTTGTTCATATCCTGATCAAGTGACCCTTACAAATGCTAAGACGCACGA
>NZ_BAXD01000060.1:0-7707 GCF_001310395.1 Halolactibacillus sp. JCM 19043 | reverse complement strand
GTCGTTTTCATCGGATAATTCGATTACCAAGAATTTTTCTTTGCTCATTTACTTCACCACCCTTCAGCACATAATAAAAAGACACCCTATTCGGATGTCTTAAGTGTATCTTTTTCGATATTCATAATTGCTTCATCAATTATAATAACGTAATGTGTAGCAATAGATGTCTTTTGATTCTTTTTTTTATACATTAACCATCCTCCTAGAAGGATTATAATAAAAAATACTACTATAACTAATCCAACTACTGTAAATAAAAAGGAAGGCTCAAGCAAGTTAAAAAGCTCGGTTATGTCTTTCTGTTCAATTTCTTCCTTATTTAAGTCTATAGTCTTTGTAAATAAACCTTGTAACCAATTAGAGTACACCGTCATGACCGATATAGAGAGAGTTGATATCGAAACAATATAACCCAATAAAGTTGGTTGCAAATGATTACTTATGTAACTCTCATCTCCGTTATATAATAAGGAATTTTTTATTCTACGTTTCATCATGTGTAACTCTTCTAATGAGTGTTGTGTTGATATATCTTTTATCAAAGTGATATCGTCTCTTATAGCGTTATTTTTAATACAACCATATCTTCTTTCTAAATATTTTATAGTATCTTTAGAATGATAGAAATTTCTTATCATAAACTTCACCCTATTTTTATATCGGATAACCACTTTTAAAATAAAGGAATTTCTAAGAACAATAATACCTTCATTTTTTTAATAATCCTTCTTCACTGATCCAATCTGAGTATTTACCTTTCGCCATGACCTCACCACCTTTTTCGAATATTAAAAAGACGCCTCATTGAGATGTCTTATCGAAATTCACTATAAAATACCCTAACTCTCTAGAATCAATAATAGATATTTCATATCCCTCTTCAGTATATTCGTTAGTCTTTACTACATCCGCACTATTCATGACAATAACTACGTTGTCGACAAGCTTTGTAATATCTAATCCTAATGCCTTAGCCATCAAAGAGATATAAATAAAAACCTCATCTTCATTACCGTTATAGGATAAGTGGTATCCTTTAATTTCACCTTCTAGATTATACTTAAACTCAAGGTCTAAATTGCCTTCTTGAACCCTTTGCCAATATAAATCATTTTCGATTCTAGGTTCTTCTAAATTGTCCTTATTAATTTTATCGATGTCATAATCAGAGTTTTCAATGTACCTATTTAACAATTTTATGAAAACATCTCGTTCTTCAGCCGATTCTTCACTTATGTTAAAACCGTCTGCAACTTGCTCTATGTTATCTTTATCTACTTGATTATTACCGCATGCTGTTAATGACAACAACACGATTAAACTCAATAGTATACGTTGCATTCTCATCTCCTCCTCGCCTTTATTATACACAATAACACAAAATATTCCTCCTAATTGGCAGGAATTCTAACATTTTTGTCGAATACTGTATAAAAGGGAGGTGATGAAATGAACAAAAGACCCAGTAGTAAACCGATCAAGAAACCAAGTGGTTTACCATCAAAACATATTAAACATTCTGCCGACAAGCCATCTTATACTAGTAAACCATCAAGGCCAGTAAAACCTAAGAAGTAATTCCATCTGGAAATCTTTCGTTAAACATTTTTTGTGCCTCCAGAGCACCGTTTAAATTGTAGACGTTTATCATCACACCAGTATCTAAGTCTACATAAGTTTGTTCAATTTCAACATCGTAATATTCCATTACATTTGCCCAATGTTCTGCAGCCTCGAGCACAATTGCGTGTCCAATTTCATGTGCTCGAGGTACTCTTATTAAACATCCTTTTATAGATTTTTCTTGTCCTTCTCTTTTCAACTCAACTACTTGCCCTTGATTATTTAGAAACATTGAATCCCACACTGTTGAATGCGCTCCTAATGACGCTATTTTATTATTCGTTCTTACCTTGTTCACTTGAACAATCAGTTTTTTATAAAGGTATTTCGAAATGAATCTAGCTAAGCAAAAGCTAACTACTACTGTCAATAGAGTATAAAATAAAATGAACC
Source organism: Halolactibacillus sp. JCM 19043 (assembly GCF_001310395.1). Classification (NCBI taxonomy): domain Bacteria; kingdom Bacillati; phylum Bacillota; class Bacilli; order Caryophanales; family Bacillaceae; genus Halolactibacillus; species Halolactibacillus sp. JCM 19043. The sequence goes on along the minus strand of NZ_BAXD01000060.1, from coordinate 5,688 downwards.
ATATATTACCTGACAACGTCATCAAATCAGCTAAATTATCTACATAACTCCATTCTTTCTTTAAAATGGGTATATCAAAGCTTGGATGAAGAACTTCCCAGTGTGAAGCGAGCGCTAGTATATTATATATTGCAAGGATAATACATATGATCGGGATCCACAATAAAATAATAATGACTGCCATTTCGCCATTATTCTTTTTAGAACTCGGAGTTATCCCAAATAAATTTATCCAGAAATACGTTACAAATCCTGGTACAGTGAAAATAATCAATGCGATAATTTCTTGCATCTAAACCCCTGCCTTAAATTCAAATTTTACTACCCTAGGTTCATGTTACTACTTATCAGCACATTAAAGTATAAATTATACTTATAAAGTTTTCTATGTTATTACTATAAACCAGATTTTCAATAGTTTCTATCGTTTTTATACACCCTAAGAAAATGTTAAGTTATTGGCGAATTTAATCATTTTGATTATTTCAGCATGTTTACTATATATATAGTTGGGACTAAGATTTAGTCTATCAGCAATATCAATTAACTTCATGCCCTCGACATACTTTAAATAAAGTATCTTATTATCCAATCCTTTAAAAAGACTGATGAGTTTCTTAGCATCATATAGATCATTCATTTTATGAGCAAGCTCATGTTGCTTTCTTTCTATAATTTGCTCTAGTTGACTCGCTTTCGATTGATCAGTTAATTGAACGTTTTGTAAATCTCCATAAGTCCAACGCTTTAGTTCTTTCTTGTATCGTTCTAATTCAAATTCTAAGTAATCTGTTTCTTGCTCTAAAAATTGATAATCTTTAAGCCACTCATACAACATGATCACCTGCTTTCTTTACAAATAGCTATCATCTTCCTCATCATTGTCATCAGTTTCAGAAAAAAGAACTTTAAAGGTTTGCTCAATTATCTCTGTTCTTTTTCTAATTTGATCGTTTGTCATCTTTTCATAGTTAGGACGCGGAAGAGTAGAAAACTCTTGGTCTTTTTTAATAAGTGCTTTTCTTTCTTCATCATTCATATTGAAACCTACTTTCTATTGGTGTCACAAGATAGTGTCACAAGATCAAATCCACACTCAATCCTTACAGGCGTATGGTTTTGTATCGGTGTCACAAGATGGGTGTGACATTCTTTTTTTATTTTTAACATCTCTTATTTTTCTTCTTCTTTATTTTTATATAAATATTATTAATTTATCTTGTGACAAAAGAAAAAACATAGTATAAATGTATATATAATAAGGGTTCGAGGGTGTCACAAGATGTATTTTTGATCTTGTGACAGTTAACATGTTAAAAATGCTGTCTTTCCCTTGTCGCTCTAAGGTCCAATAGGTGTCACAAGATGATTACCCTATTTTTGTGACACATCTTGTGACAGCGAATTGTAAAACACCCTAACTCGTTTTCCGTTTTTGCGTACTTGTTTCCAGTCATATCCATCTTTAGCCAACCGCCTACCAAACTCAGTAGTCCCAACAGCCTTAAGACCAGATTCTTCACAATAGGCCGAATACTGCATATAAGCGTTCTTTGTTACTTTCCCGTCAACGCTATAGTTATCAAGGAAACTGAGTACACTGTCAGACTGAACAAAATACTCTTTTGTTATATCAGATACAGCTTTACATTCCGTCAAATCTCCTTGCTCGATAATCCGCCGCATACCTTCAATCGCAAGTTTCAACAAATAAGATTTCGCATTATCTGTTGATAACTTCGCATCAATCTCTATATCTCTTTCCACTACTCTCGCATCACATGGAATAACACGCATACGCTTCTTTATCCCACCGGACTTATCTTTAAATATCGGAATCTCATTACACGTAAAAACAAGCGTAGCCTTATTATTTAATGTAACAGCAGGCGAATAAATCGGTCTAATCATAACGGGATCGCCAGAAACTATTGTTTTAAAATTACTAGACTTATCTAAGTAACTCGCGTTAATATCATCAGCCACATTAAGTAGCTTACCGACCAAGCTATAAACAGTCGTGTCATCATCAAATTTATCCAATGGCACATTCGTATGTAAACCATCAGCGAAAGATTGAATCATCTTAATGAGTGTGGATTTTCCGTTATCCCCGCTTTCGCCCCAAAAGAAGAAGGCACGGTGCGGGAAACCTTTCGTCATCAAAATATGGCCAAATACTTCCTCCACAAACTTGCGGAGATCTAATCGATTACAGGTGAACCAGTTAAGAAATTCATCTACATACTTATCATAAGCATCATCTCTATACGTCGCATCGAGATAAAACGGCGTAAATCCTGGATCAACTTCAACGATCTCGTTTTCGAATAAGCAATACCCATTGTTTAATTGGACAGGTAAATCATCATCATCTTGAAGTGCCGCCTTTATTTTAAACAATTCTTTTAATTCTTTGTGTTGTGATGGCTTGAGTTTAATCAACTGATCAATGGCCCGTAAAAGTAAGTTTTCATCTGATATATAGTGACCATTTTGGTTAAAAAAGAGCTTACCTCTGAAATAATGAATGGACAATTTTTCAACCAAGACCTCACTAGTCATAATCATATCCTTTTTATTTAAAAATTTGCTTATGTTTTCGTTGACTTCTTTCGCCTGGACACTTTCTAGTAGATTAGATAACTCTTTATCCTTTAGTGGTTCGGCGAAAGTGTACTGATTAATAAATCCTGCTAAGTTACTGAGTTCTTCATCCCAACGTGTATACATTTCCCTTGTCGTGAGCAAGTGGGTGTAAAGATTACTATTTCTTCCTTGTCCGTCACTTAGGCCAACAAGCTGCTCATTTAACTTATTCGGAAAGAGCGTGAATGGCAACTCTGGCAACTGGTCAAAGTTACCGAGAAACTTGCGGTTTTCCATTTTTCGCATCTTTCCGTTTTGCTTAACAACAATTGGTTGCTTAGTTGTATGTTTATAGTCAACAACCATACCCGCGTTGGTTAATTTCTTGACCCAGTTCTTTAGGTACACATGCTTTGGTTTGCGATAATAAAGGTGGAACCCCCTCGTTGTATGAACCTTGAGCGTTGGGTACTGATTAAAGATTACCTCTCCGATTTTTACAGACTCTTTATCATCAAAGTCTACTACTACCGTTTTACTATCTAGTAAGATGGCTGCATCTTTATAATTCTTATGATCAGTACTGAATGTATCAAAATTATGCTTGGGTACTTTTCCGTCCAGTTCAATATATTTAAGCAAAGATGATCACCTCCTATCTATGGTGTTGTGATATAATACTCCTTAAAAAAAGGTGGTAAAAAATGAATTTTAAAGAATGGTTAATGCATTTTAAAGACGTAAATCGACCAATAGGTGATCTTGCGAAAGATGTTGCAGTAGATGATCATTTCCCTATTTCATCAGATAAAGAAGAGATTAAAGAACATCTTGAAAAATACAATGCATCAGAAACTGTGATGGATATTTTTGAATGTGTATATGATTTTTACAAAGTAGAAAAACACATCTATTGACTATGGTATTTTCTGCGACCGGTTCGTTTGTCTGCTATAACATCATCTCTATACAATTGAGCTTTCTTGGTTTTTTCATCAACCGAGGAAGCTCCTTTTATATCTTCCTGTTTTACAAATACACCATTAATCATTTCACCTTTTCGGTCCTTGATCTCTGAATAAGCGACTTCAACACAACGATTAATATCAACACCCAACTGCTTTGATAAAATCGTCAGTACGACATACATGTCACCTATCGAGTCTATCACTAGGTCATAATCACTTTTCACCATACCTTGGCATAGTTCGCCATATTCTTCACCTAACTTTAGAATTTGCTTCGTTGGATCAGCAACGTGTAACTTTTTTTCTATTGCCCAATCCTCAATACGTTCTGTTAACTCATTCATGCTATTCATTATTATCACTCCTGACTTTATTCTGGTTTTTTTAAGTAATCGCAGCTTATTCCTCTAAATTGTAATACCGCTTGTAATCGTTCCAATCGTCTAAGTCTAACCCTGAATTTTTAGCTTTAATATAATCTTCGTTGGAGTAGGGTTTGGGTACACTATATCCCATCTTGATCAATTGCATTTGCACAAAGTGATCCCCCTCTTTACCAAAATAGGCAGGATCAACACCAAAGTGCTCGTTAGCTTTTTTCATCACTTTTTCAAAGTCTTCATCTTTGATCATTTTGTCACTTCCTCTACAATGTCGAATAATCGTCTATCTAACGTGAATGATCCTGCAGGCTCGTAATCACGATTATCCCAATCCTCAGAAAAAGCGCTCCAATCATTTCGATAAGAACCAAACATTTCATCTTGCTCTAATTCGTACATGAATCGTTTCCACTTGATGTCGTTTTTGCTACTGTAGGAGCTAATGACCATCCATCGTCACCATACAACTGCATGAAGCTATCTGTTAAATACGCTTCGCTTACTGCTATGTGATTAAAAGCTTTTACTATGAGGTGAAACTCGTCTTGTGACATTCCATCGTATATTTCTTTAAGTAGGTTCATATCAACTTTTTTAAATTTAACGAGATATATTCTTAATTTCATTCCGTCACCACTCCTTACATTGCTCTTCGCCTTTCTTGTATTCAAAATCAATCGGTATAATTTTCTCGGGTTTAAAAATCATCTTATAATCATACTCTGACACATCAGACGTCCCTAACTGCTCGACTGTATAAGTAACGTTGTCACTCAATCCCAAATAGTGTTTTTGATATTTGTCCGGACCGACTTTCGCAATCACTTCAATGACATTGTCTCTATCAATATCTACACTAATATTTCCGACCATTTCCATGATATAAGTGTCAGTGAGCGAGTTATAAAACACTACACGTCTGATCACTCTAAATTCATCCGAATCCTTGCTGATATTGTGTGACACTGTGTCAGCCGCTGAACAAGCGCTTAATAATATTGTTAGTAAAACCATAGTTAGTAAAATCAATTTTCGTTGCTTCATTTTTCATCTCCTTAATCGTTTTTATTGTCTACTTTGACTATTCTTCTACTTCTAAAGCATTCCTATCATCTTCAAATTCTCGATTGTCCTAACGATTTCCTCAGGTGATTCTTTGACTTCCATTGGACACCCATCTATCTAAACAAAACATTAGAGTAGTTTCCTTCATCGGTGATTGATTCGACACTCGCTACGTTTATCCAAATTATTTTTCCGCCTCTCAACGTCAACTTTATAAACATTTTCTTCATCTCCCTTGGATCTGTTTCATATTAACCATTCAAAACATCCATCCCTCAATTTGTTTAATGTACCAATTGAGGTCTAATTGACGTTTATCCAATCTTTTTAGTTCTTTATTCCAAACAAAACAATTATCACTGGTGTATGGCACCTTGCTGTATTTGGTTTCTTTGTCATTTTTAGTTTTATAAACCGTCCCCAAGTATTTATCCTTTGTTGCAAATATACGATTAACATTTTGTAGTTTATTAAAGTTGCTACTATAAGAACCTTCCAGTAACGTATCTTCTTTTATTTCTTGTGCCATTCCATCAAATTTTCCTGCTTTGGCCACTAATTGAAAATACTCAAATCGCTTAGCTTTCCATAGATCAACGACCGTCTTATTAACTTTGATTCCGTGCATATAATAATCAACTAAAGCACGGTCAATAATCGTCAAGCTGTTGCGCTCAAAGTCA
>NZ_BAXD01000059.1:0-8687 GCF_001310395.1 Halolactibacillus sp. JCM 19043 | reverse complement strand
ATCGTTTTCATCGGATAATTCGATTACTATGAATTTTTCTTTGCTCATTTACTTCACCACCCTTCAGCACATAATAAAAAGACACCCTATTCGGATGTCTTAGTTACCTTGTTAATTGTCATTGCAATCATTGTTTTATCATCAAACTCTGAGTAAGTTAGGAATACTTCATACCCGTTATCTTGATATGATTCAGAATTTAGAATCTCATCTGTGCTCACAGCTTTTGTATATGCTTCTCCATAAGCATCTATATCTAAGTCTAGTGCTGAAACGGTGACAAAGGATGCATTGATTGGCAAGTCGCTTTCAGATATTTCATTGGTTAAATATCCTATCAATTCTCCGTCATTTGAATAAATAATTGATATTGAATTGCTATCACCATTTAATAAAGTTTGAATGTAGCGACCCTCTTCGTTTAATTTAGGATCCTGGATATTACTTATTTCGATATAGTTATCACTGTTTTCTGAATTACTTATAATTTCGTTATACGATTCTATAAATTCGTCTCTTTCTTTCAAAGCATTATCAGTAATACTGAAATTTTCATTTATTGAATCAGTATCATCTAGTTGTGACTCACTTAAACCACATCCACCTAAAAACAAAGTGAATAAAAACATTAAAACAAACAATAGTTTACGCACACAACCAACTCCCTTATGTATGAATACATAAAAGTTTATCATTCATTGGTTGAGATTACCATAATAAAAAGACACCTCGATATGAGATGTCTTAGATAATGTTATTTTATTTTCTAGGTGTTTCTTTAACGAGTTTAAAATAGTGTGCATACAATTCATCTAGATTTTCACGCGTTTGGTCTGCTGGAAGTCTATCTAAATGCATTTCAACCAATTCCATTATGACGTCCATGCTGTTTCTACCTGTTACTTTATCCATCTATTCTCCCTCCTCTCCTTTACGATTTAACACATTATTCGACAACAAGCTAAAATATTCCTGCTTAGTTGGCAGGATTTATAACATTTTTGTCGAATAATGTATAAAAAGGAGGTGGAAATTATGATTAAATCGAATGAAATTGAACGCAAAGAAATTTCATCTGATGAAGACTTAAAAAAAGCAATAGCTTTAGATCTTGATGTCTTAGTTATTAATAGAAAATCTGATGAAGACGTAGGTAAAGGTAAAGTATCCGAATTTGATCAAACAAATGTAATTATTGAAAAAGAATTATTTTCAAGAAAAAATAACATTTTTGAAATCACGTTTTCCGATTAATTTAAAAGGCACTCCGTTTATGCAGAGTGCCTTTCACAATATTTCTCCGCTATCATAAAAAGACGATTAAACAGTTATTGGTTTAGATTACCATAACAAAAAGACACCTCATCGAGGTGTCTTTTCTAATATTCCTTAATTAATAATTATTCACTTATATTTAAAACAAAATTAAACTCAGTTTGTTTTTAATTTACTAATCACAGAGTAAGAAGCACTCTGTATGTATCAATATAATCTTCATTTAAAGCCTTGATATCTTCCTTACTTAAGGTTAAGCCATTTTCCTTATAGGAGAAAGCCTCATCATATTTTCCTTTTTTATCTCTATTAATGCATTCAATATAGAATTTAAAATGAGCTGAATCATGCATTTCAATACTCTCTATATCTGAATATATTACATTATATTCCTCATTGTTTTCGTCATCTAAATCTACTAATCTAATTATTAGAACTAATCCGGTGTTAGTCATATAAAACTCATGGTCAATATACTTTCTATCCTTATTCTCTTCGTTTCCAGGTACATTAGGTGTCAAACTCAACTGAATTTTTTTAGAATTTACTAAATATTCTTCAAATAAAGGATTATACCTACTTGACTGCCATGAATTATATTTTACTGTTTCTAAACTCATAATACCATCTCCTTTTCTATAGAAATTTTCTATAATACTATATTCAACATAAAATTATTTATTCCTGCTAAAAAAGCAGGATTTTTTACTTTTATGTCGAATATAGTAAAGAAGACAGTTCCTTAGTTGCCCCCTCATAAAGTAATTTGTGAGTGCGAACCGGATGAATTCAGGGAACCCTAAGTCTGATTATGATAAGGGAATTCTGAGCCAAGTTGAATGAATATCTGAAATAGTAATTCAAAAGGTGCAACGCATAGATGATGAGGATAGATAGCCAATAATTCATCCACGAGCGTTCGGCATCCTAAACGGATGATGATATATGCTGAACTCTATTGAAAAATAGAGAAGCTCCAGATAATAAACCGGAGCGATAACACAATTGAATGTTACTTCTGCCATTGAATCACCTATGTTTGATATACCTAGCACAGATGCATTAACTGATCTTGGTAACAGACTATCTGATTCCTTAACTTCATTTACTTTAGGAGATGGTGCTATAGCAGACATGAATAAAACACTTGGTGATTTACGGGACTGTCTTAATTTTTAACATAATTAACAATCAATTAATATCTATATTTTTCTACACTAACATAATATCACATTTTAGAAAGCCAAAAGTGACATTGAAGTGACATGCTACCTCCAACCTAGAACTTCAACGGTAGCTTGAACCATTTCATCTCGCCATCTTAACGCTTGTCTCTTACTTACATAACACTGATTCGCGACATACTCCCAATCTTTATTATTATCTTTGCACCAGTAACGTTCATGCACTAACCGCTTCCGGTCTTTAGGTAATGCGTTGTACACTGTTTCAATCGCGCTTGTAATCTCACGTAAGTAATTTAGCTGCTTGTGTTTAGTTAATCTAATAACTTTGTCAGCTGTGGGATCCGTTGTATTTCTTACACTGTTTTTACCTGCGACGACCGTTGGATCATCATCACTCTCGTCATACGGATATAATATCGCTTCTTCTAGCAATTTGATTTCTTGCAGTGTTCGGTAATAATTAAACCACTCTGATTCGATTTTTTTAAATGTTGTTTTCGTCGTTGCTAATTCCTGCAATTTTATGCCTCCCTGGTTATAGGTTTGTATTTTCATCCGTAACTATCCGAAATTTTTGATATACTTAAAAATGGACATCTGTAGCAAAATAACTTGATGAGGTGAATAAATGATCAAAAAAGGTCGTGTAAAAGTTATCAAAGAAAAAGATACAGGTTTAAATCAAAGATTTAAAGACACTCAGACAGGAGAAGAAATGACCCGCGGTCAATTCGCAGATGCAATTGAACAAGGCAAATTTAAAGATTACAATGTAATGCATCAAAGAGGAAAGCGAATCCCGCGTTCCAATCCAGGAGTAGATAACTTAGATTAGAGCTCTAGCTACAGGTGTCCGTTAATTCATTCAATCTATTCCACCCTTTTTTTATAGACCTTTATAATTCTAATTTAACTTCTGTGTAGCTTACGTCCTGCTCTAAAAATTGGTAATCTCTCAACCATTCGTACATATGCTCACCTACCTTATTTACAAATAGCTATCATCTTCCTCATCATCATCAGTTTCAGAAAAAAGAACTTTAAAGGTTTGCTCCATTATCTCTGTTCTTTTTCTAATTTGATCGTTTGTCATCTTCTCATAGTTAGGACGTGGAAGAGTAGAAAACTCTTGGTCTTTTTTAATAAGTGCTTTTCGTTCTGATTCATCATTCATATTTAAGTATCCTTTCTATTGGTGTCCCTAGATGTTGTCCCTAGATCAATTTCATGTGTATACCTTACTGCTTCAAGCGTTTGACTAAATGTCCCTAGATAGGTCTGACCTTCTTTTTATATTTTTAACTTCTTCTTTTTTTACTTATCTTTATTTTTATATAAATATTATCATTTTATCTAGGGACAAAAGAAAAAATATATTAATAATACTATATATATCAAGGGTTTAGGCTGTCCCTAGATGTATTTTTGATCTAGGGACACTTACTTTAATGAAAATATCCAGAACCCTTGTGGCTCTAAGATTAAAGACTGTCCCTAGATGTTTTACTGATTTTCGGACACGTCTAGGGACATTTCAGTTATTGTTGAATAAATATAACCCCTTTTACCATTCCGCCTTACCCTTTGCTTTTCATATCCCTCTTTAGCCAATCGCCTACCAAACTCAGTATTACCAACAGCCTTAAGACCAGATTCTTCACAATAGACCGAATACTGCATATAAGCGTTCTTTGTTACTTTCCCGTCAACACTATAGTTATCAAGGAAACTGAGTACACTGTCAGACTGAACAAAATACTCTTTTGTTATATCAGACACAGCTTTACATTCCGTTAGATCACCCTGCTCGATAATCCGACGCATACCTTCAATCGCAAGTTTCAATAAATAAGATTTCGCATTATCTGTTGATAACTTCGCATCAATCTCCATATCTCTTTCCACTACTCTCGCATCACATGGAATAACACGCATACGCTTCTTGATACCACCGGACTTATCTTTAAATATCGGAATCTCATTACACGTGAAAACAAGCGTAGCTTTATTGTTTAATGTAACAGCAGGCGAATAAATCGGTCTAATCATAACGGGATCACCAGAAACTATTGTCTTAAAATTACTAGACTTATCTAAGTAACTCGCGTTAATATCATCAGCCACATTAAGTAGCTTACCGACCAAGCTATAAACAGTCGTGTCATCATCAAATTTATCCAATGGCACATTCGTATGTAAACCATCAGCGAATGATTGAATCATCTTAATGAGTGTGGATTTTCCGTTGTCCCCGCTCTCGCCCCAAAAGAAGAAGGCGCGGTGCGGGAAACCTTTCGTCATCAAAATATGGCCAAATACTTCCTCCACAAACTTTCGGAGATCTAATCGATTACAGGTGAACCAGTTGAGAAATTCGTCTACATACTTATCATAAGCTTCATCATTATAAGTCGCATCGAGATAAAATGGTGTAAACCCCGGATCAACTTCAACGATCTCGTTTTCGAATAAGCAATACCCATTGTTTAATTGGACAGGTAAATCATCATCATCTTGAAGTGACGCTTTGATTTTAAACAATTCCTTTAATTCTTTGTGTTGTGACGGCTTAAGTTTAATCAACTGATCAATGGCCCGTAAAAGTAAGTTTTCATCTGATATATAGTGACCATTTTGGTTAAAAAAGAGCTTACCTCTGAAATAATGAATGGACAATTTTTCAACCAAGACTTCACTAGTCATAATCATGTCCTTTTTATTTAAAAATTTAGTAATGTTTTCGTTGACTTCTTTAGCATGGACACTTTCTAGTAGATTAGATAACTCTTTATCCTTTAGTGGTTCGGCGAAAGTGTACTGATTAATAAATCCTGCTAAGTTACCGAGTTCTTCATCCAACGTGTATACATTTCCCTTGTCGTGAGCAAGTGGGTGTAAAGATTACTATTTCTTCCTTGTCCGTCACTTAGGCCAACCAGCTGCTCATTTAACTTATTCGGAAAGAGCGTGAATGGCAACTCTGGCAACTGATCAAAGTTACCAAGAAACTTGCGGTTTTCCATTTTTCGCATCTTACCGTTTTGCTTAACAACAATTGGTTGCTTGGTTGTATGTTTATAGTCAACAACCATACCCGCGTTGGTTAATTTCTTGACCCAGTTCTTCAAATACACGTGTTTCGGTTTGCGATAATAAAGGTGAAACCCCCTCGTTGTATGAACCTTGAGCGTTGGGTACTGATTAAAGATTACCTCTCCGATTTTTACAGACTCTTTATCATCAAAGTCTACTACTACCGTTTTACTATCTAGTAAGATGGCCGCATCTTTATAATTCGTATGATCGGTACTGAATGTATCAAAATTATGCTTGGGTACTTTTCCGTCCAGTTCAATATATTTAAGCAAAGATGATCACCTCCCATCTATGATGCTGTGGTATGATACTTCTAAAAATATCTTTAAAGAGGTTGCCAAGGATGATATTTTCTTTGGCTTGATTTTTCATCAACCGAGGAATCTCCTTTTATATCCTCCTGTTTTACAAATATACCATTAATCATTTCACCTTTTCGGTCCTTGATCTCTGAATAAGCGACTTCAACACAACGCTGAATATCAACACCCAATTGTTTTGATAAGATTGTCAGTACGACATACATGTCACCTATCGAGTCTATCACTAGGTCATAATCACTTTTCACCATACCTTGGCATAGTTCGCCATATTCTTCACCTAACTTTAAAATTTGTTTCGTTGGATCAGCAACGTGTAACTTTTTTTCTATTGCCCAATCTTCAATGCGTTCTGTTAACTCATTCATGTTATTCATTATTATCACTCCTGAATTTATTCTGGTTTTTTTAAGTAATCGCATCATATTCGTCTAACTTGTAATATCGTTTATAATCGTTCCAGTCGTCTAAGTCTAACCCTATCTTTTTAGCATCGTTATAATCTTCGTCTGAGTAAGGTTTAGGTAAACTATATCCCATCTTAATTAATTGCATTTGTACAAAGTAGTATCCCTCTTCACCAAAATAGGCAGGATCAACACCGAAATGTTCTTCAGCTTTTCTCATTACCTTTTTAAAGTCTTCATCTTTGATTGCCTTCATACTGTCACTTCCTCTACAATGTCGAATAATCGTCTATCTAACGTGAATGATCCTGCAGGCTCGTAATCACGATTATCCCAATCCTCAGAAAAAGCGCTCCAATCATTTCGATAAGAACCAAACATTTCATCTTGCTCTAATTCGTACATGAATCGTTTCCACTTGATGTCGTTTTCGCTATTGTAGGAGGCTAATGACCATCCATCGTCACCATACACCTGCATGAAGCTATCTGTTAAATACGCTTCGCTTACTGCTATGTGATTAAAAGCTTTTACTATGATGTGAAACTCGTCTTGTGACATTCCATCGTATATTTCTTTAAGTAGGTTCATATCAACTTCTTTAAATTTAACGAGATATATTCTTAATTTCATTCTGTCACAACTCCGTCCATAGGCTCCTCACCTTTTTTATATTCAAAGTCGATCGGTATGATTTTCTCTGGTTTAAAAATCAATTTATAGTCATACTCTGACACATCAGACGTCCCTAACTGCTCGACTGTATAAGTAACGTTGTCACTCAATCCCAAATAGTGCTTTTGGTATTTATCCGGGCCAACTTTCGCGATGACTTCAATGACGTTGTCACGATCAATGTCTACACTGATATTTCCGACCATCTCCATGATATAAGTGTCAGTGAGCGAGTTATAAAACACTACACGTCTGATCACTCTAAATTCATCTGAGTCCTTACTGATATTGTATGACACTGTATCCGCCGCCGAAGAACAAGCACTCAATAACATTGTCAACAAAACCATACCTAGTAAAATAAATTTTCGTTGCTTCATTTTTCTAACACCTCATTCATAATTTTTTCTAATCTAATCACTACATCGCGTAAAGTTTCTGAAGTATCCGTCTCGTTTTCTTGCTCGAATTTTATAGATTCTTCTTTCAATACTTCAATTATGTCTTCGAGTTTAGAAATCATTTTTTATAGCTGTAAATTTCCGCTTCTAAATGTTCTTCGTACGGAGTATTCATTTCTTTATCTCCTTTTTACAATAATCCTTTGATGGACTTCTGCTTCATTTCCTGTTCATAATCACTTAGCATTTCTAATGCTTCTTCTATTTCATCCTCGTCACCATAACTTAAAAGTTCTAACGCCTCCTGAACTTCTTCTGTCAACTCTCCCCATCTACCGATTTGATATTCAAAACCTTCTTTGTCTGAAACTTTACCCAATACACCTTCCACCATCCGATAAGAAAATTCTGTTTCGAAAAATATTAACGTCTTTTCAATTACGTTGTTCTCATAAGTAACTGTGTATTTAGCCATTTATTTCATCTCCTCAATCATCTCAATTATTTGTTCTGGTGATTCTCTAACTTTAATTGAAGAATCATCACCTCTAAACAACACTTCCGAATAAAGACCACCATCATAAATTGATTCGATACTCGCTACGTTTATCCACATGTGTTTGTCGTTATACAATGTCAACTTTATAAACATTTCGTTGTCCCCTTTCTGTCCCTATTTTTAATTAATAACCAGAAACTCAACGAGTTCCATCTGCGTTTTTGTTGTTGGTATAGCGTATTCTGTCGCCAATTTAATAGCTGTTGTCACTGCTTCAAGTTTTTCTTTTGTCATAGCAACCACATAAACTTTATTGCTGTCATTCATCAATATCGTTACTTGTGCATTTTCAACATCTAACTCCATTTCTTCATCTCCCTTGGATCTGTCTCATATTAACCATTCAAAACATCCACCACTCAATTTGTTTAATGTACCAATTGAGGTCCAGTTTCCGTTTATCCAATCTTTTTAGCTCGTCATTCCAAACAAAACAATTCTCACTGGTGTAAGAAACTTTTGTGTATTTGGTTTCTTTGTCATTTTTAGTTTTATAAACCGTCCCTAAGTATTTATCCTTTGTCGCAAAGATACGATTAACATTTTGTAGTGTATTAAAGTTGCTACTATAAGAACCTTCTAGCAACGTATCTTCCTTTATTTCTTGTGCCATTCCATCAAATTTTCCTGTTTTAGCCACTAATTGAAAATACTCAAATTGCTTAGCTTTCCATAGATCAACGACCGTCTTATTGACTTTGATGCCGTGCATATAATAATCAACTAAAGCACGGTCAATAATTGTCAAGCTATTGCGTTCAAAGTCT
>NZ_BAXD01000058.1:0-10083 GCF_001310395.1 Halolactibacillus sp. JCM 19043 | reverse complement strand
TCCCTTCACCAACACCAAATATTATACAACCTTAAATCAGACGACCTTCATGTTCATCGCTGCCATCTACTATTTCATACACCCGGTAATATTCTTTTGACTGCTGTTCCCAGTCAAAGTTTGCCGCAAAGGCTTGTTTGACAAAGCCGTTGAAGCGTTCAGGTTCTTCATCATAAATACGTTTGGCTCGTTTAATTTGCTCAAACATTTGGTGGGCATTGTATTCATTGAAAATAAAACCATTACCTTCGTCTGAACCTTCATCAATATGCGTGATTGTATCATTTAATCCACCCGTCCGATTCACGACAGGCAGTGCCCCGTATTTAAGTGCAATAATCTGACTTAACCCGCACGGTTCAACCCGTGATGGCATTAAGAATAGATCACTAGCCGCATAAATATTTGAAGCAAGCGCATTGCTGAAAGTTATATGAATCGATGTTTGCGTTGGATAACGATGTTGAACATATTTGAAGAATTCTTCATAATGGTAATCACCTGTTCCGAGCACGATTAGTTGAATATCTAACGCCATTAATTCTTCAATCATCCGCTGAACTAAATCAATGCCTTTTAGTTCCACTAAACGAGAGACCATACCGATGGTAAGCTTATCTGGATTCAGTCCTTGTTCTTTCAAAAACGCGGCTTTATTTTTCTTTTTCCCAGCTACATCTTGGTAAGGGAAAGGTAAAGCTTGATCGGTCATTGGATTAAAGATATCATAATCAACCCCATTTAAAATACCGGTCATCTTCCATTTCACATCACGAATAACACCATCTAAGCCTTCACCAAAATAGGCGTGCTCAAGTTCTTTCGCATACGTTGGTGAGACAGTCGTCACATAATCAGCATAGTAAATACCCGCTTTCATAATGTTAATCGCGCCGTTAAATTCTAATTCTGAGGTGATATCTGCTGGATACAGGCCTAACACCTCATATAAGGTTTCTGCTCCGTAAACCCCTTGATATTTAATATTATGGATCGTTAATACCGTTCTCACATGATGACCACAACCAGCTTGAACTTGTTTTTTCAACAACATCGGAATCGCCGCTGTTTGCCAATCGTTACAATGAATGATGTTTGGACAAAAGTCGTACTTTGGAATAAATGACAGAATCGCTTTTGAGAAGAACAAGAAGCGTTCCGCTTCATCGAAATAACCGTATAGACCTGGTCGACCAAAGTAATAATCATTTTTAATAAAGTACCAAAACACATTATCATGCTTTAAATAAAATAATTCACACTGTTGGTGACGCCAATTTAACTGAACAGAGAAATCACCAATCTTCGTCATTTTTCGCTTGTACTCATCTGGAATATCTTGATAGAGCGGCATAACCGCTCGAATATCGACATTGTTTTTCTTTAATGTCTTTGGTAACGCACCCGCGACATCACCCAATCCGCCGCTTTTTGCAAACGGAAAAGCTTCAGACGTTGCATATAAAATTTTCACTTATTTTTCGCCTCCTTGTTACGATCGTTTTTGAACTAAGATGGGTTCTCTCGTTGTGCTCGTAATAAATTCGCCTTGTTTGACAACGGCATTTTTATCTAAAATAGCATTGACAACGACCGCATCTTTTTCTACAACAGCGCCCTGCATAATCACGCTATTTTTTATTTTGGCCCCTTCATGAATGGTCGCATTACGAAAGACAATACTATCTTCAATTGTCCCGTTCACTATCGCGCCACTGGCGACGAGCGCCTTCTTCACATGCGCTTCTTTACCGTAAACAGTTGGATGATTATCTTTTGCTTTTGTATAGACTTTTCGTTCTTGTTTAAACAATTCTTGATTGACCTCACACGTAAGTAGATCCATTGAGCAGTCAAAGTACGCCTGAATGGAATTAATAATTTTCACATAGC
Organism: Halolactibacillus sp. JCM 19043; assembly: GCF_001310395.1. Taxonomy (NCBI): domain Bacteria; kingdom Bacillati; phylum Bacillota; class Bacilli; order Caryophanales; family Bacillaceae; genus Halolactibacillus; species Halolactibacillus sp. JCM 19043. The sequence goes on along the minus strand of NZ_BAXD01000058.1, from coordinate 8,190 downwards.
CCGGTACATTATAAGCTTTTACTTTGTAGTCATTGAGACATTGATCAACGAGTTCGATGAAATCAACGAGTCCACGTTTTTCTGCTTCGTCTAAAATCTCCATAAAGAGCTTGCGGTTGATGATAAGTGAATCAATGAATGGTTCACCGTCTTGTCGTTTATCGTTACTGTAAACAATCTCTTTCACATCATTACCTTCAACGACGAGCCGTACTTCTCTATTTTGAATTTCTCCATCATAATTATCTTTATAAAGTAATGTCATGTCTGCGTTATTTGTTTCGTGTTCATCAAGAATGGCTTTATAATCTATATTACTGATGACATTGGTTCCACTTAAAACAATATGTTCAACGTCACCTGAGAGTCTATTGAAAAATTCTCTATTATCAACAAAGTCTTGAATCGAAATGCGACTGACTTTACCAATCTTAGCCGAGCGGTCACCTTGTAAAATAAGTAAGTCATTACTTTTTCGACTTAAGTTCCAATCTTGACCCTGTTTTAAGTGATCAACGACAGACCGGTAATTATATGAACCGACAACCCCAACATATAAATCTTGTGCCATATTGACCAAGTTTGACAGCGGAAAGTCAATGAGACGGTACTTTCCTCCAATCGGAATCGTATGAATACTTCTATGTTTGACGAGCGCATCCAAGTCGAGTTGATTTGAGCTATTAATGATCACGCCGGCGATTTTTTTCATGATTGGCCCCCTCCTACGTGTAAGGTTATTTTGCTTCAGTGCTCCCTACTGTTTCGCCCGATTCGACCGTCACATCATCTGCGACAATCGCTCGTCTGACAACGGCACCGCTTTTTACGGTCGCATTACCAAAGAGGATCGCATCTTCAACGATTGCGCCTTCTTCGATTACAACATCATGAGCTAAGACAGAGCGTGATACCCCGCCATTAATATAACAACCATCCGCAATTAAGCTATTATAAACGTCAGCTTTTTCACCGACAAAGTGTGGATCGCGGTGCTCGTTATTAGAGAAGACACGTAAGTAGTCACTCGTTAAATCAAGGTCATCACGGGTATCAAGTAAATCCATATTTGCATGATAGTAACTATCGACTGTCCCAACATCGCGCCAGTAACCATCAAAGGTATAAGCATATAAACGCTTGCCCTCTTCGAGTAATGTCGGAATAACATCATGGCCAAAGTCTTTAGTGGACGCTGGGTTTTGATGATCTTTTTCTAACGCTTCTTTTAACACAGACCATTTGAAGACGTAAATCCCCATTGAAGCTAAGTTACTTTTGGCGTCTTTCGGTTTCTCTTGAAATTCGGTAATTTTAAAATCTTCATCTGTATTCATGATACCAAAGCGGAACGTCTCTTCCCACGGGACGCGACGCACACAAATCGTCAAGTCCGCATCTTTATTACGGGCTTCTTCAATCATCGGGCGATAGTTCATTTGATAAATGTGATCCCCAGATAAAATGACCACATACTCTGGGTCATACATCTTAATAAATTCAAAGTTTTGGTAGACAGCATCAGCTGTTCCGCGGTACCATTCAGCGTGATCTTCACGCATGTACGGTGGGAGTATATACGCACCCTGATTCACCTTATCAAGCGCCCAAGCATTACCATTACTAATGTAACGGTTTAATAAAAGTGGCTTATACTGTGTCATAACCCCCACAGTATAAATCTCCGAATGAAAACAATTACTTAAACTAAAGTCAATAATTCGGTACTTTCCCCCGAACATCACACCTGGTTTTGCATTCTCTCTTGTGAGTGCTTCTAGTCTTGTCCCTTGTCCTCCAGCGAGTAGCATGGCAATAGCATTTGTTTTTTTCATCTGAATTCCTCCCCCGTTGTTGTAAAATAATCTATATCACTTACTCATCGTTACCATCAGATCGATAATGAGCAAATAACACACATACACTGCGTCCTTTCACTTCTAAGTGAGTCGATTCTAACACCGCTAGGTGTTCTTCTTTTACCACTGATTTTTTCGTTGGTTTAGCTGTATCTACGTGTTTTTGCCAGTGATAACCTTTGGGTAACACAGGTAATTCAATGATATGGTCATCCCAGTGACTGTTAAAGGCGATGTAACTATAATCATCATAAACACCGGTCTCATCACGCCCACTAAACATCACGCCTATCACACGTTCTGCTTCCATGTCCGACAAATACCAAGCGTTCACGCCATGTTTCGAATAATGAGGATAGCCACTTCGTGACGGTTTCGTTTGCGAGCGCAAAATCGGATGTTTTTTTCTTATATCAATCAAATGTTTAACAAATGTCATCATGTCTTTATTTTCTTCTAAGTAAGTCCAGTCGACCCATGAGATTTTGTTATCTTGACAATAGGCGTTGTTGTTGCCTTGTTGCGTACGTAAAAATTCATCCCCTTGAGAGATCATCGGTGTCCCGCGACTCATTAAAAGTAACGTAAATGCATTGCGTATCATTTGGTGACGGAGCTGTAATACGTTTTCGTTATCCGTCTCACCTTCAATACCGCAATTCCAAGATAAGTTGTGATCATCACCGTCGGTATTGCCCCACCCATTTGCTTCATTATGCTTGTCGTTATAGCTGTACAAATCATAGAGCGTAAACCCATCGTGACATGTAATAAAGTTGACACTCGGAGAATTTTCACGTCGGCGCGGGGAATAAATATCAACGGAGCCTGCGATACGATCACAAACTGTATGAGCTAAGCCGGCATCACCCTTTAAAAAGGCTCGAATATCATCTCGATACTTACCGTTCCATTCAGACCAGCGGTTCCAATCGGGGAAAGAGCCGACTTGATACAATCCTCCCGCATCCCATGCTTCTGCGATGAGTTTGACATTGGCTAGCACCGGATCGAACGCTAAATTTTGTAATAGTGGTGGGTTATTCATCGGCGAGCGTCTTCATTACGACCAAGAATCGAGGCTAAATCAAACCTAAAACCATCTACGCGGTACTCAATTACCCAGTGTCGTAAACAGTCAATGATCATCCGCCTCACAATCGGGTGATTACAGTTTAACGTGTTGCCGCAACCACTAAAGTTAAAGTAATGACCATCTGGTGTCAGCATGTAGTACACACTATTATCAAAGCCTTTTAAATTAATGCTAGGGCCTTGTTCATTTCCTTCGGCCGTATGATTAAAAACAACGTCGAGTATGACTTCAATCCCGTTATCGTGCATTTTTTTCACGAGTTTTTTGAGTTCTGTTCCTTCATGATTGTACTCATGATTGGAGGCATAAGCGGTATTGGGCGCAAAAAACGATAACGGATTATATCCCCAGTAGTCATAGAGTTTTTTTCCATCATGATGTCTCATCCCGCTCATTTCATCGAATTCAAATATCGGCATGAGTTCAACCGCATTAATACCGAGCGATTTTAAATAAGGAATCTTTTCAGCTAGTCCACTAAAGGTTCCAGAGTATTCAACGCCAGAACTTTTATCTTTAGTAAAGCCTCTAACGTGTAACTCGTAGATGATGAGGTCTTCCATCGGTATAAGCGGGGCACGCGATTTTTTCCAATCAAAATCACTCGCCACGACTCTCGCCCGGTAGCTCATCCCGTAATCAGGCTTTTTTCCCCACTCACTTTGCCCACTGACAGCTTTAGCGTAAGGGTCAAGTAACACATTCGTGTCATCAAAGATATGCCCTTTTTTCGGGTGATACGGTCCATCAACAAAATAGGCGTATTCAATCTCTTCGATATCTAAACCGAACACAATCATGGAATAAACATTCCCAACCCGATAAGCTTCTGGAAACGGTAAGATCACAAACGGTTCTTCGGCACGACGTTTATAAAGGGCTAATTTAAAACTTGTCGCATGTTTGGAGTGAACAGTAAAGCTCACACCTCCTGGAATCACCGTTGCACCAAATTCATCAAAAAAACCAGGACGTACTTTAAAACCATTAACCTCATCGATTGGACCGAGTCGTTTCATATATTGTTCCAGAAATAGAGAATAGGGTTTCATCAATTTTGTACTTTTCTTCGTCATGTGTCATTCCCCTTCAAATTCAAAGTCTACTATGTCTATTTCTTCTTTCTCGCTGCTTTTTTCTTTTTTATGACTAAACCTTCTAAAGCACCAATTGGCAGCAAGATCGACTGATCTTGTCCGTGCATCGGTATTTCTTCTGTTTTTATATAGCTGTAGCGTTTGATACGGTAAGGCGCTTCTTTTGTCGTGAACATCACCCGGTACTCACCAGGTGTTTCAACGCCTACACGAAAGTCATTATATTCTACAGGCGTAAAGTTTAGAACAATCGTCACGCTCTCATCTGTTGATTTTCGTTCATAGATATAAATCGATTGATCGCGATTATCCGCATCCATCCACTTAAAGCCTGCCGGGTCATGATCTTGTTCATAAAGGCTTTTCTCCTGCATGTAAAGTCGGTTGAGTAAACCATTAAATTGTCGATGATCTTCGTGCTTTTCATAGTCTAATAAGAACCATTCCACCGGCTCATAGTAACGCCATTCAATAAATTGACCGATCTCATTTCCCATGAAATTTAACTTCTTCCCGGGATGGGTCATTTGATACAACATTAACAGTTTGAGTGTTTTAAATTTATCTTCATAATCACCGACCGGCTTATCAATGAGCGCTTTTTTACCGTGGACAACTTCATCGTGAGAAAACGGTAAAATAAAGTTTTCACTGTAACCATAATGCATGGAAAAAGTAATCTTATCATACTCCCTTTTCTAAAAAGTGGTCGAGTTCAACATAATCCAGCGTGTCATTCATCCAACCCATCTTCCACTTATAATTAAAGCCTAGTCCGCCCTTGTCTACCGGATGTGTGACCATTGGCCAGCTAGATGATTCTTCTGCGGCCATAATCGCAAAGGGATAGCGTTCAAATATCGCGAGATTTAATTCTTTTAAGAATTGAATACCCCATAAGTCTTCGTCGCCCCCGTGTTCATTTTTATACGGCTGATGATCGAGACCGAAATTCAAATGTAGAATCGATGTCACTCCATCGACGCGAATGCCATCAATATGAAACTTATCAAACAAGAAGCACGCATTCGAAATGAGGAAGTTACGTACTTCGCTTTTATAAAAGTTAAACTTTTTCGTTCCCCACTGTGGATGATCAATGTCGCCGTAAAGCTCTGTTCCGTCAAAATACATAAGCCCGTGTTCATCCCGGCAGAAATGCCTGGCACCCAGTCGAAAATAACACCGATACCGGCTTTATGACATTCATCAATCAAGTACATAAGATCGCTCGGATTACCATACCTGCTTGTCATACTATAGTAACCAGTGACTTGGTATCCCCACGACCCATCAAAAGGATGTTCTGATAAGGGGAGAACTTCAATGTAGTTGTAATGCATTTCTTTTAAATAAGGAATCAGTTCATCTGCGATGTCACGATAATTATAAAAGCTGGATGGAGCAACCGATTTAAAAGCTTCATTATCAAATTTCCCGACTTCTTTCATCTTCCATGAGCCAAGATGCAACTCATAAATATTTACCGGTTGATTGTAAGGGGTAAAGTTTTGCCGTTTCTCTAACCATTTGTCATCTTGCCACTCATATGTATCTAAATCAAAGACAACCGATGACGTCTCTGGTCTAACTTCTGAATAAAAAGCAAACGGGTCTGCTTTATAAATCGCCCGACCATCAGGTAAAAATAATTTATATTTATACACTTCACCTGTCGTAATACCAGGAAAGAACTTGCCCCAAACGCCTGTATCTGTCACTTGTTCCATCGGATCACTGGTATCGTTCCAAAAGTTAAATGTACCAACGAGCGAGACACGTGTCGCGTTCGGCGCCCAAACTAAAAAGAGGACACCTTGTTCACCGTTGTAAATGAATGGATGCGCGCCAAAATAATCATAACTATTATAAAGCTCACTAAGATGATAACGTTGTAACTGGTCTTTTACTTCATTGGATAACTGCATAAGATCCCCTGCTTTCATTTGTCTTTATTTTCGACATGTTAAATCTAACGACGTTAAACAAATACGAGGCAACTTTTGACAACTTGTTCGTCTATTCCATCACTTTTCATAAGAAAATAGTCTGGTTTTTTGCCACTTATCTAAATTGTAAAACAATTCAAGCGTAAGTACAACGATAAGTTGGATATTAAAGTTATTTTAACAAGTATTTAACACACTTATTTCACAAAATAGTAAAAAAACTTACGTTCATTTTCTTAACAAAACAAACGCCAGGAGCTCGAGCATACCTTAGGTAAGAAGCTTGCACCTTATCGCTTATATTAGTAGTCTATTCCCTTTTTAACTTACATGAAAACGCTTAAATTTTGATTCGATTGACAAAAGTAATGACTTTTATCACCCCCTTATTCCCATCTAAAGTCATTAACTTATATGGTTATTAAAACCTAATCCATTACTGGGCATTATCCCTTCGTTTAAAGAGCTTAGAGCATTATCTAACAGCTAACAGTTTAAAAACGCCATAAAAATACCGCGCATCAAGATTTTTCTTTTCTTGATGGCGCGGTATTTGTCATTTAGTTACATTCATCTAGTGATTATGCTTTAGAAGATTGTATCACGACGCGATTACGTCCTAAACGTTTTGCTTCATATAGCGCTTTGTCCGCGCGTTCAATTGTGTGAATAATGTGCTCATGAGGTACTGTGTCCGTTAGACCAATACTGATCGTTACATGTCCAACAGTAGGCATCACTTTTTTCTCAATCGTACGTCTTAATATATCTGCCACAATTTTCGCATGCGCGAGTGATGTCTGAGGGAAAAAGACCACAAATTCCTCTCCACCGTGACGAGCAAAAATCTCACTGTGGTCAAGCACCAAAGTCATCTGTTGAGCTAACGCCACTAGTACTTCATCCCCTACATTATGACCATACGTATCATTGACATGCTTAAAGTGATCAATATCTAAAATCATTAAGGCATGTTTTTGTTTGCTTTTTATGTGCTTCTCGACAAGTTGATTAAATTTATGACGATTGTACAATCCCGTAAGGGGATCACGGGTGGCCAATGTGAGAATGGCTTGTTGTCGCTGATATAACACATACAACATCAACGCAATTAGTAAATAGACCACAGTTGAGGTTATAATCATAATCCGGCGTGTCGACACAATGGCTTTATATTCTCTAGCCGGCATAACAAAAGTATAATACCCGACTGATTGTTGTTGAATATTTAGTGTTTCAAGATAAACGATAAGGTAATTCTCACCTTGGAAATGAAACAACTCGGTGAATGATTCTCGGCTGTTTAAATTTGGTGTGACTGTTTGTTGATACGCATTGAAAAAGATTGGATTATCAAACAATTGTTGATTAATGTTGAGCTGTGTTTGATAGACGTCCTTATCAACCACATATTGATCTGAGACAGCGATAATTGATAATGACTTTGTTCATCAGCGAACACTGTTGTTTCCATCACCTCACGGTCCAAAATAAAACCAATAACCGTTGTTGGATACATGTCATTTAAAATATTAATAATACTTTTTAGTGAAATCGACACTTCCACACTACCGACATGGCTATCATTATGATACAGCGGATAAACAAAACGGTAGCCATTGAAAATACGCCCTTCTTCAAATCCTGTCACATAGCGCTTGTCAACATTAGCAATACGAATGGACTCTCTCACATCGAATAGGTGATCGCCAAACTTATCTTTCGCATGCATTCTTAAGAAACTCTCACCATCTTTTAGATGAAAGTGCAATTGCCTGAATTCATAGCTATTAGAAATATTATAAATCGTTTCAAAAGAACGATATAATTCCTCACGAATCACCGCCTTCTCTATGGTACTCGCTTCATTAGCCTCTGCTAATCTTTCTGTGACTTCTTCTGTGTTGACAATCGTTTCAAAAATAAAATTCGAAAATTGTTCATATGAAGAAGTGACTGATTCAATTGAGCGTGAGAGTAATTGCGCTCTTGCGTCGTTATATTTTTTTGCGTTATTACGATAGCTGTTATTGATAATTAACAATGTCCCTAGCCATACGGCAGTGATAATTACGCCAATAACGACTAACATCCGGCCTTTTTTCATTCGTTAAACTCCTTTAGCTCATGAGGTACTATTCATTATATAGGAAAATATTACCCATTGAAATGGCTGCGTGTCTTTTTTT
>NZ_BAXD01000057.1:0-10095 GCF_001310395.1 Halolactibacillus sp. JCM 19043 | reverse complement strand
TAGATAAGATTGCAAGGTATATCGTTTTCTATAATACTGAATACAAAAAGCAACAAATTAGCTGGTATAAGTCCTACTAAAGGCCATATTCACACCAACGAACTAGCTGCTCAATATTAACTTTAATTTTCTGGAGTTGCTATATTTATGAGTTTTTCAATTTCTTTTGTTTTTGGCACTCTACCAGATACAACAACTTTATCATTAATCACCAAAGCTGGCGTCCGCATAACGCCATATTTTTGAATCTCAATACTATCTGTTATTTTTACTAATTCAAAATCAACAGAGAGAGTTTCTAGGGCATCTTTCGTGTTTTTTTCTAACTTTTCACATTTTTTGCAACCTGGTCCTAATATTTTAATTATCATAATTTATCTTCCTTTCTAGTTGGGCAAGTGTCAAAAACAAATAATGCTTGTTGTGTATTTCAAAATTTTAAATAAGGAACCAATTAAAAGAAATGCCAATGGATAGAATCCCGATTAAGCAAATTAAAATAAATATCCCTAGTAATTTAGGTTTCACTACTTTACTTAGCATAACCAGGGAAGGAAGTGATAGTGTTGTCACAGCCATCATGAAAGCAACAAGAGTACCTATTGGGACACCTTTTGAAAATAATGCTTCTGCAATTGGCAATACACCGAATATATCTGCATATATAGGAATACCAATTAATGTCGCTAAGAAGACCGAAATGACATTGTTATTTCCTAATGCACTTTGAATGTAACTTTGTGGCACCCAGTTATGAATACCTGCTCCAATAGCAACACCAATAAGAATATAGGGCCAAACTTTCCCAGCTACTTCTTTCACTTGTTCTATACCAAAGTCTATACGCTGCTTGAAGGTTAATTCTTCACTAAATATATCCTCTTCTTCCATATCTCTGATATAGTCTTGTACCTGATCATTCATATTTAATTTATCAATGACGGTACCTCCTACTACAGCCAACATCAATCCTACAAGAACATACATTATGGCTACCTTCCAACCAAAAAAAGACATTAGCATGATGATTGACGCGATATCTACCATAGGTGAGGAAATTAAAAACGAGAACGTGACTCCTATAGGAAGTCCCGCAGTGGTAAATCCGATAAATATAGGAATACTTGAGCAACTACAAAAAGGGGTGACTGTTCCAATCAAAGCACCTAGAAGGTTCCCTTTCCACCCTTTCATACCTCCTAACAAAACCTTTGTTCGCTCTGGTGGGAAATATGATTGTATAATCCCCATAAGAAAAATAAGCACGGAAAGAAGGATAAAAATTTTGACTGTATCAAATATAAAAAATTGAAGGCTTTGTCCCAATTTTTCATCTAAATTTAGTTTAAAAATTGTTTGAACAATCCACCCAGCTAAATCATTTAGCCAAACCATTCTAAATAATTGATCATTAATAAAGGTCAACATTACTGATCGCCTTCAATCAGATAATCAAATTTATCAATCTTACTTAGATCTGTTAAAAATAGCTCTTCATGACTACTATAATCTTTAACAGTATTTAAAATAGCAATAAGAAATTTATCTTCAACAATTTCATACTTTGTAAATTTCCCATCTGGAATTCCTATAACTAAGTTTAAATCTCTCATTTTACTTAGATGCTTTGATAGTTTACTCTGAGGAGTATTTAAAATTTCTTGTAATTGACACACACACAATTTTTTTTGAAGCAATAATAATCCCACTCTTAGCCTAGTTGGATCAGAAAAAGCTTTGAAAATTTTTATAGATTCTAGTTCATTCACACGCTCACATCCTCATATCCGAATTCGTTCATATAAATTATATAATAATAATTAGCTTACTGTCAATATGTTTTATCAAACATCATGTTTATATTACTTAAAGAGTAGAATTATTAAAGATAATAGATAAATTCATCTGATAAGCGATTAGGTTTCTTTTATATATAGCGTTTATATGTGAAAAACTCCTAGCACTGTAAGAGGTGCTAGGAGAAAAAAGAGAACAAAGTTATTTACTATATTTTTTTTCTATCATTTTGATATGATTTTGAAAATTTTTATTTCCACCTGATAAATTGTAGACTTTTTTAAATCCATAATTGATTAATACATTTTGAGCAGCATTCCCAGTGACACCTTTGTTACAATAAGTGACTGTTGTTACGTTTTTATCTAGTTCAACATTTCTTTCCCTTAATTCAGCTAATGGAATATGAATAGCTCCTTTGACATGTGATTTTTCGAAATCTTTTTTAGAACGCGTGTCAATGATTTGAACTTTTTCATTCCAATCTAGACGATTTATTAAATCAGCTGGTGTTATCAACGGGTTTCGCTTTAATGCATTATCTAAAACCATGCCGGTGTATAATATAGGGTCTTTCGTTGTCGCAAATGGTGGCGCATAGGCTAAATCTAAATGGAATAAATCTTCGGCTTTTGCTTTAAAGGTGATAGCTGTTGCAATTACGTCAATTCGTTTATCGACCCCGGCTTTTCCTATAACTTGCGCACCTAAGATACGACCTGTTTTTTTATCTGCTAATGCTTTGATTGTTAATTCTTTTCCACCTAAATATTCGGCGTGATCTGGCTTGATATTATATAAAACTTCAACATCATAACCTTCTTTTTTCGCTTCTTTTTCGGTTAGACCTGTTTGACCAACATGTAACTCAAAAATTCTGAAAATTCCTGTTCCTAAGACACCTCTGTGCTCTAAATCACCACCAGTAATCACGTCTCCAGCAATTCGTCCCATTTTATTAGCCGTAGATCCTAATGGACGATAGATAGGTTTTCCTGTAATAACGGAGAAGCTTTCTGCTACATCCCCAACTGCATAAACATCTGGAAGATTGGTTTGCATTTTGTTATTGACCGCAATTGCTCTTGAATCTCCCAGTTTTACGCCCATTTCTTTAGCTAATTCTGTGTTTGGACGTACACCTGCTGATAAGATAACGATATCTGGTTCGATTGTAATGCCGTTTGTCGTGATAACTCTCTCTACTGAGGTTTTCCCTTCAATTATTTTTACAGTATCGCCAAGAATCAGATTAACGCCTTTTGCACGCATATGTTCTTCAATGTGGAAAGTCATATCTGCGTCCATAGGAGGCATCACTTGATCTTCTAATTGAACGATTGTTACTTCTAATCCTTTATGGATTAATTGTTCTGTCATTTCTAAACCAATAAATCCAGCACCAATAATCAATGCTTTTTTAGGTTGTTTAGATGAATAGGCTCCAATATCTCGTGCGTCTTGAATGGTTCGAACTTGGAACACATTATCATACTCTTTTTGATTAAATGGAGGTGGAGTGAATGGAGAAGCCCCTGTAGCAAAAACCAATCCATCGTAATTGTCTTGTTTCTTTTCTCCAGAAACAAGATCCGTTACTTCTAACTGTTTGTTGGCCGGATCAATGCGTGTCACTTTATGTTCAGTGAAGACTGAGACATTGTATCTCTTTTTAAACCACGCTGCATTTCTAGGAGTTAAGGCACTCAATTCTTCCACTTCCTCACCAATGTGATAAGGAATACCACAAACCGAATAAGAAATATCTTTTCCTTGATCGTATACGAAAATTTCAGCTTCCTCTGTATTTCTTCTAGCTTTAGCTGCGACAGATGTACCCGCAGCGACAGATCCAATAACGACAATTTTCATTTTTTTGCCTCTTTTCATTTAATCTAAACAACGTTTAATATTCATATCCGTCGAACCAATGTTTTGTTTTATTTGAAAATTTGACTAATAAAAGCATAACAGGAACCTCTACTAATACTCCTACAACGGTTGCCAATGTTGCTCCAGAATTCAACCCAAATAATGCAATTGAAACGGCTACGGCCAGCTCAAAAAAGTTGCTTGTTCCAACCATGGCTGCGGGTGCTGCAATTGAAAAAGGTAATTTACAAGCTTTAGCACCGCCATAACCAAGGAAGAATATTACAATATTTTGAATAATTAAGGGAACAGCAATTAATAAAATATGAAATGGATTACTTAAAATCCGTTCACCTTGGAACGAAAAAATAATAACAAGGGTTAATAATAATCCTATTCGGGTTGTACCATCGAATTTATTTACGAACTCTTTTTCAAAATAATGGTCACCTTTTTGCTTAACGACTTTTTTTCTGACAACAATTCCCAAAACTAAAGGAATAACAATAAAGACAAAAATGGAAAGTAAAAGTGTATTGATAGGGACAGATACGTTACCTATGCCCAATAAAAGTGCCGCTATTGGAGCATATAAAAAAAGAACTATAATATCATTAATAGACACTTGCAATAAGGTGTATGCTGGATCACCTTTTGTTAGTTCACTCCAGACAAATACCATAGCCGTACAAGGTGCTGCCCCTAAAAGAATTGCACCAGCTATGTATTCATTGGCTAGTTCTGGACTTAAAAAGGGTCTAAATACCACCAGAAAGAAAAAGGCGGAAATGGCATACATTGTAAAAGGTTTAATTAACCAGTTTACTGCTGTAGTTAAGATTAATCCTTTTGGTTTTTTTGTTGCATTTACAATACTGCTAAAATCAATTTTTAACATCATTGGGAAAATCATTAACCAAATTAAAATAGCTGTTGGAATTGAGACATTATAGTACTCAAATTGACTTAAAAAATTAGGAATTGCAGGAATAAATTGTCCTAGCACTACACCTATAATCATTGATAAAGCAACCCATAAACTTAAATATCGTTCCCAAATCCCGATTCCACTTTTCTTATTTAATACTTTTTCTTTTGACGCTGAATCTTTCATGATTTTCCTCCAATAATCGTATTTAATCTTTTAATGAGAAACAAAAGAAGTTAAATTTATTACTTCTTTTTGAATGCCTTCAGACTCACAAATACATTCAGATGAATGTGTTAACAAATGAATGGTTTCTTGAATATATTGTTGGGTTACTTGCTCATTAATTGAGTAATGTTGCCATGTTCCTCTTTTTTCGGCTGTAACTAAGCCAGCTTTTACTAATATTTTAATATGGTGAGACAATGTAGGTTGAGTAAAATCAAAATGTTTTAAAATATCACACGCACACATTTCTCCGCACGACAACATATCCAGTATTTTTGCACGTTTAGGTTCAGATAAAGCTTTAGTAATTTTTGCGAATTCTTCATAATTCATTCTCATGTTCCTTTCTATTGGTAAAAAGATAGCTCTCCTTTATTCCAAGTTTAAATCTATCAATTCAGAAAGTTCTTTATTCGTTGGGTATTTTTCAAGCTTCACAATTTTAGTGTCATTTAATGCTGTTACTGGCAAACAGTTAACCCCATTTTCTTGGATTAACTGCGTTATCGCTTGATTTCGGACGAATGAATCAGGACGGGATCTTCATAAAGAGTTATTTTAGCCACTTTTATTTCCTTGCCTTCATCTAACTTATTCTAAAATAGTGCTATAGATTTTCCTTTCACTTCAGGAGAACTCCACTCTACTACCGCAAAATGATTATTCGATAGTTCTGCTACTTTATTAATCCACGTAACTTCACTTTGTGCACGAGCTTTGAGCACTTCATTTGTTGTGCCACTCGTTAGCATACTATTGTTTATTACCCACCAAGTATGAGCGATTTTGGCACGATCTAAATCTTCTTGTAGACGTATAGATTCATAGACGGGCGTATTTTCAGGTAGAGTAACCATGACAACTTCTGTTTGTTCAGGATCTTGTAAGACTGGCAACAGTCTGCGAACGGACTCAGGAACTTCACCAGAAGTTCTTTCGACTTCTTCAGCATAACTTTTAGAGGAATCTAACAACAATAACGTGTGTCCAGTTGGTGCAGTATCAATAACAACTACATCGCAATCAACTGTAGCAACAATCTCTGCAAATCGTTTGAAAACGGCTATTTCTTGAGTACAAGGCGAGCGTAGATCTTCTTCAACATACTCTAGTTCTTCAGAAGACATTGTCTTACGAGCAGTAGCTAGAACTTCTTCCTTGTAATCCTGTAATTCTTTTTTCTCGTCAATATGGCTCATTTTAATATTTTCTGATTCAGTAATCACAAATTTCAAATGAGCTGCGGGATCTGTTGTTGCTAAATGCACCTTTTTCCCTTTAGCTGCCAATCCTGTTGCCAGTGTAGCAGCAATCGTTGTTTTTCCAACGCCACCTTTACCCATAGTGAAAACAACTTTTTTATTTGTTCGATCTAACTCATTTATGATGTGTTGTAATCTAGGGTAATCCATTAACTCTGGAGCTTCTACGACTGCATTTGTTTGATCTGATGTTAACAGTAATCGTAAGTTCTCAACGCCGGTTACATTATATGAGCGTAAAGGAACGATGAATGTTGAAAATTGTTTTAAATTTTCAGGTATATTTTTTAACGTTAATTGTTGTTCATCATAAATTTTTTGAGAGACACTGTCTGTAGATCTTTCTAACAATCCATTTATAATTAATTTTTGATTTAATATACCGATTTCTTTTAATTCTTCAGAAGCTCTATTCGCTTCGATAAGGGGTCCATTTTGTGGACGTGTCACTAACATTAAGGTTGTTTTTGTACCCTCTGATAGTGTATTTACTGCGTGCTTATACATTTCTTTCTTATCACCAAGTCCTGAAAGCTGACCCATACATGATACACCAGTAGTGTTTTCATCTAAGAAGTTACTCCACGCAGAGGGCAATTGCAACATTCTTAATGTGTGTCCCGTAGGGGCAGTATCAAAAATAATGTGATCATATCGAGCTTCAACTGCTGGATTCGTTAAAAATCCAGCAAACTCATTAAAAGATGCAATTTCAACGGTACAAGAACCTAATAATTGCTCTTCCATATTGGCTACAGCTGAATCTGGCAGCACCCCTCTATACGGACCAACAACACTTTCCATATAGTCACGTGCAGCAGTAATTGGATCAAAGTTCGCTACGGTTAAGCCTTTCACTTCTGGAATTTCTAAGCCATCATTCGTTAACTCTTTATCAAAAACATCTTGTAAATTACTAGCAGGATCCGTACTCACTAACATAACGTTCTTTCCACTATCCGCCAATGAAACTGCGGTAGCACAAGCGGTAGATGTTTTTCCTACGCCACCTTTACCAGTAAAAAAAAGATATTTTGTAAGGTTTAATTGTTCTGGTTGATAATTTTTCATTTTTAAAATCCTCCTAACAACATTCTGAGTTTGGTCCACAACAGCCACCGTCATTTGATCCCATTGGGACAAATCTTACTCCTGTAAAAGCTGTTATTTCTTCCATTGAAGGGTATTCTCCAAATTTTACTACTTCGCCATTTAATAGTGTTGCTGCAATGCTTCAGCGCCCTTTTCTTTCAATAATTTACTTATTTGTTCGTTTTCTAAAAATACTTGAGGACTACTAGATAAATTGTATCTTTTAACTTGAAACCCCTCTAATGTATCTAAAGCGTTCATAACTGATGTAATTTGTAATAAAGCTTCATTTACAGCTGGCCCACACACCCCTGTGCTACAGCACATTGCTGGTTCAAATAATGCTAATTCTGTCATAATTTTTTGCTCCTCTGTAGAAAATTTATTTGATTATACATAGATAAAGTTCTATATATAATATAGAACTTTATCTATGTATAGTCAATAAAAATAATTTTGAGTAATTATACTAGCTTGATTTTCTGCGGCTAAGCTCTAAAATTACTGCTGGATAGCAAAAAAAAGAACTTCAAAATATCAAGGTTCTGGATACACGATTCTATCCCACAGAGAGACCGATGATGACCAAGGTAAAGAGAGTTTTTCTAAAGAGGCCCTTTTCAGGAGAAAGAAACAAGGTGGGCAAAACCATGATACTGACCATTAATCCCAAAAACCCTAATTTTATATAAGGATTTTTTTCTATCTACATTTAGTGTAAAAAAAGCTACTAAGAAAAGAAGCGAAAGGGAGAAGAAAAGATCTGTCAGTGGAGATAGCAAGGTATAAATACTTATGTAAAGGACACTGATGAGTAATGAACTTCCAAAAAGAAAATATGCTTTCATTTTATTTTCTCCATTTATTTGTCCTAAAGGCATCTTCAATGGTATCAGCTAGTGAACTACTCCTACCACTTACCACCCTTACGGGTTGCTTGAAGAGGGAGACTTCTTTCGGAAGTGCGTTAAACCAAACCCTTTTAAAATATAAAATATACATCACACCTTTTTGTATAGTCATAACTTAACAGTTTCGACTATGAAATTAAAGTGTGATAGAATCAGTATATAGAGTTTGGTCAAAACACTTAGTCAAAAGTGAGGTGATATTTTGGAGTATGGATATTGCAGAGTGTCAACGAATGGTCAATTTGCACATGGTTCATCTTTGCAGGCGCAAGAAGAAGCTGTTACAAAGGCTGGCGCAAAAAAAATATACAAGGATGTTTATACAGGGACAAGCAAAGACCGACCTAATTTCCAGGAATTATTAAATGTTCTATCACAGGGAGATACGTTAATTGTTACTAAGCTCGATCGCTTTGCTCGCTCAACTATTGAAGGAACAAAAATTATTAAAGAATTATTTGAAAAAGGGGTAACTGTAAAAATATTAAACCTTGGAACAATCGAAAACACTCCTAACGGGCGACTAATTTTTAATATTTTTATGAGCTTTGCAGAGTTTGAACGGGATATGATTATGGAACGAACACAAGAAGGAAAAGCCATTGCTAAGCAGCGACCAGACTATAAAGAAGGGCGACCGAAAAAGTTTAAGAAAGCACAAATCCATCATGCACTAGATTTACTCGAGACGCATAGCTATAAACAAGTTGAGGAGCTAACGGGAATTAGCGCAAGTACACTAACTAGAGCTAAACGAAAAAGAAAGCAAGAAATAAATAAATATAATTGAAAAACATACTATCAAGGAGGGCACGTTGATGTATTTTATCAATAATAGTCACGAAAAAAATTTTAATCATCTTACACAAATGGTTTTTAGAGCATCGAATGATGTTGAGTACCAGGTACTTTCCTATGTTTTAGCATTACCTGAAGTTTATAATCGCTGTATTGAAGATCCGTTACTTCATGAATCACCATACGCATGGATTTATGATTATAAGGATGTTTCTTATACAGAAAAAGACGGTGACGAGTTAATAGAAGTATTCGACATAGAATATAAAACAGATAAAAAAGGCGTACCTGTTTATAGTGATGCATACTCGGTACTACCTACAAGCTATAAAATCATATTAGACGTAGGCATAAATTTGTTTAATAATCGTGAGCAAGATTTCACGGTTATGGATGGCCTAGGCACATGACGATAAGTTATTCAAAGTATTTCTTCAGCTCATTTTAATTAGAAAATCTACCCGTAACATGCCTGGTGTAAAAATAACCCTACACTAAAGAACATATTCATGAAGGAAACGATTATCATAGGGTCTCAATTTCTAAACTATTTAATGCACCTTATATTCACTCAGAAGATAGAAAAGGCCTTGAATAAAAGCCTTTCTATCTTCTTTTTAATTAGATGGTAGATAAGAAATCTTCATAGGTTAAGTAGTATGAAGTTAAAGAAGAGCCTTCTTTAATGTGCATATAAATAGCCCATAAACGTAATGCGCTTTCTTCAGATAATTTATTATATATAATCTGTTCTTGTTCTGAATCAATATATCCTAAATCATATAAATCAAAACAATTATTAAGTGATTCGCAGAGTTCCTCTAGCGATTGGTATTTATTTATGATATTTCCTAACATTTTTCTTTGTCAAAAATATTAATAGCCTGGCTCGCATTCTCATGCTTTTCATATCCGATATTGTCAAATAAAAATTTAATTATAGCTATCTCTTCATCTCCGTAGATTGTTTTAAATGTACACTGTTTGTTTGTTCTACAACCGATTTCCACATCTACATCTGTTTCCTCTAATAAAATTTCTAAACAGGTGTCAACGTTATCAGCTTGTATCACTGTTATGATTTCCTCGCTTTGTGTTTTAAGAATGAAATTTTGTTCTTCTTTCTCTAGAAAATAAATGGTTTTTGTCATGCTTTTTCCTCCTTGATTTTTCGTTTGTCATGCCCCTGAAACGAAATGTGTTCCCG
>NZ_BAXD01000056.1:0-10221 GCF_001310395.1 Halolactibacillus sp. JCM 19043 | reverse complement strand
TTAAATGCCACGATGTGAATGACGCTGTTCATTCATTGATTTTAAACTGTTCAATCAATTTTTTAAGTTCTACCGCTAGTTCAGCGAGGCTTAAGCTTGAACGTGAGATTTCTTCCATCGAAGACGTCTGTTGCTCGGTTGCGGCTGAAACTTCTTCTGTGGCGGCTGAATTTTCTTCGGCAATGGCTGAGAGATTTTCTAATGATGAGACAATCTCTTCTTTAATTTCTGCCATCTGCTTTCCTGTGTCATTTAAAGAATCCACTGCGTCATTTGAGGTGACCATGGCTGTTTCAATTTGTTCATATTTAGCCTGTGTGAGCTGTACGCTAGCTAATTGTTCTTCAATGACTTTTGATACGTCTGCCATGACTTTAACTGAACTTTCCGCATTTGTTTGGAGTTCTTTTACGATGGCATCAATCGAAGCTGTAGACTCAGTTGATTGTTCAGCGAGCTTACGGATCTCCTCAGCGACGACGGAGAAACCTTTTCCTGCTTCACCGGCTCGTGCAGCTTCAATCGCCGCATTAAGTGCTAATAGATTTGTTTGTTCGGCAATATTAGCAATCACATTACTCGCTTCACTAATGCGGTGTGAGCTATCATTCGTACTATGAATCCCACTTTCTACTTCTTTTGTTGCTTTTGATGTTTTGTCAGACAGCATCGCTAAACGCTTAATTTCCGTCATACCTTCTTCAACAGCCCTATGCACTTTCTTAAAGGCCACATTCAAACGATTCACAACAGCTTGTTCTTGTTCAACAATCTCGCCAAGTTGATGCGCTTTTTCAGATCCCGCTTCGGTATTCTCTGCTTGATTCTCCGCACCATCGGCGATATCTTGAATGGTTGCCGCTACTTCTTCTGAAGCAGAGGCAGATTGTTCTGAGGTTGCCGTTAACTGTTCAGAAGCTGCTGACACATTACCTGCAGAATCATTGATTTGCTGAATAACCCTGCGCATATTTTCTGTCACCGCTTGAAGGGAGGTCGCAAGTTGCCCTACTTCATCTTTACTTTTAAGTAGGTCTGGTTCGATGTCCTGTCTTAAATCGAGTTCACCTATCTTTTCAGCTGATTGTGACACGGAGCGAATCGGCTTAGATATACGAGAACCAACGATGAAAGTTAAGATAATAGCTACTAATACTGCCGCAACTGTCATCACAATCGTTGTCAGTTGTAAATTATCAACTGATGATAAGACTTCATGTTCGTCTGCTGTCACAATAAGACTCCAACCTGTGTCACCAATATTTCTATAACCAATATACATAAGCTCATTATTAAATGTATAGCTTCCTACTCCCGCATCAGTTGAAAGTATGTCTTCAAACTGTGTCGCTACTGTTGATAAGGATGGATCCTCTTCTGCCAAGGTAATAGGATTAAAGAAATCACGAATCATCTCACGGTCACGGTGAGCTACCACTGTGCCAGTACCATCAATCATATAAGCATAACCTTGCTCACCAAATGTAATGTCCTCAACAATCACACTTAAAAAGTCAGCATCACCAACAGCAACAATGACACCAGTGACGCGGTTATTTTCCATAATAGGAACAGATGTGACCATAATTAATCGGTCACCGTCGGCCGCATTCACACTTTCAGATGGTGGCATTAATCCTCGCTCGCCGTTTAATGATTGTTGATAATAGTCACGCTCTGAGATATCAACGATATCGCCATCATCCCCGTATGTATCAGATAAGTATAAATTTCCGTCAAGGTCGGCCATCCCAATCCGTAAATAGCTTGTCTCTTGTACCCGTTTTTTAAATACAGCCATGGCCGCATCAATATCTCTTGTTTCTTCTTGAACTTCTGGCAAGTTAGTAAGTCCTTCAAGGTAAAGAAACTCACCTGTTATTCGACTGTCTGCTACGCGTGCCGCTTCATGTGATAAAGATAATAAACTTTCTTCTGCATCATTTTGAATAGAGTCACTTGCGCCGTTCATAATAACAAACCCTAACGCAACTAAGGCCACTGTTATAATCACAGAGAAGTAAACAACCAATTTTGTCCTAATACTTTTCATCTAGATAACGCCCCTTAATTATTTTTATATTCGCATTATACAGGAAAAAGGACGTAAATCTCTATGTATTTTATAGGTAATAAAGGTAGTATTTCCTGATTAGTTCTACCGACTATAAACACTTAGATTTATCTTATCCTATGTCAGTAAAAACTTGTCAATATAGCCATGAAGTACTGAAGCATCGTGAAACTATGTCGTAAAAGCGTTATGTAAAACAAGTAGCGTCAACATGCGCTACTTGTTTGTATTTAGGGCTCTTTTTGTAAATATTGTTGCTAAATCACTTGATCATTGAATATAACCCGTCACATTATTCACGTGATATTTGATAAGGCAAGTATTATTTTTCTATGACAACGTCATATTTACGTAACCAATAGTCTACTTGTGCTAAATACGCTAGCAATTGTGGTCCTTTCATTAATTGTCCAAACCACGGTTCATCAATTTCTTCTCCTTTGGTTGCGACAAGTTCTCTTATTGCCTCTTTATCAAAAAGTTCAAATAAACGCGCATCCGGATCATCCAGAATGCGTTCCATCCACTCTAGTACTGCCTCTGTATATGCTGGATGATGGGTTTTTGGATAAGGACTCTTCTTCCGATATAAAATATCTTCTGGAATTAAGCCTTCTAGCGCTTTTCTTAGAATGCCTTTTTCTCTCCCTTGATAATTTTTCATTTCCCACGGAATGTTCCAAACATACTCAACTAATCGGTGATCACTAAAAGGCACACGCGCCTCAAAACTAGCCCCCATACTCATGCGATCTTTTCGGTCTAATAAAGTCGGCATAAACCAATGCATGTTTAAGTAGAACATTTCTCTCCGCTTCGTTTCTGATTCACTATCATCTGCGTATTTTGGTGTTGCGTCTATTGTCTCTTGATATCTTTTTAGCATATAAGCGTGAAGATCCAACTTTTCTTGCCATTCTTTTGTAAGTAATCGCGTACGAATATCGACTGATCGAATCCAAGGAAATCCTTCTCGCTTTAAATCTTCTTCTCGGTAAAACCAAGGATACCCTCCAAATATCTCATCTGCACACTCTCCAGATAACGCCACTGTGACTTCATTTTTTGTTTTCTGACAAAACCATAATAATGAGCTATCAACATCAGCCATCCCCGGCAAGTCTCGATACTCGACTGCCTCTTTTAATAATGCGGCGAGTGTCTTATTATCCAAGATATAGGTGTAGTGCTCGGTATTGTGCGCCTCAACCATTTTCCCAATAAAATTGGCATCACTATTCGGTTGAAAAGTACTTTCTTTGAAATAATCCGCATTATCTTCATAATCAATTGAAAAGGTCGGGAGTCTTTGATTTTTATGTTTTTCTAAATAATTAGCAGCTATCGCGGTTATTGCACTTGAGTCAACGCCACCTGAGAGAAAGGTACCGATTGGAACATCTGATACAAGTTGACGTTCGACGGCATCTACTAATAACGTGCGAACAGTTTGCGCTGTTTTTTCAAGAGTTTCTGTATGTGCTTGACTTTTAACATCCCAATATCTCCATGTTTTAAAACCTCTTCGGTCAAGGGTGCCAACATGGGCCGCTCGTAATTCTTGAATTCCCTTGAACACACCATTTCCAGGTGTTCTCGATGGACCGAGCGCCAAAACTTCACTAACCCCTTGTTGATCTAAAATTGGTTTCACTGCATCATGTGCTAATAATGCTTTGAGCTCAGACGCGAATAAAAACACACCCGCTTGTTCTGTATAAAATAACGGTTTAACCCTAGTCGATCACGGGCCACAAAAAGCGCTTCTTTATTTGAGTCCCACACAGCGAAGGCAAAAATCCCATTGAACTTATCCACACATGTCTCTTTCCATTCGATATAGCTTTTTAACAGTACTTCTGTATCAGAGTGTGAATGGAAGGTCCATCCTTTTGTTTGTAGTTCCTTTCGAATATCTTCCGTGTTATAAAGTTCTCCGTTATAAACAAGGACGTAGTCGTTGCCTTCTTCCAACCAATGCATGGGTTGTTTACCACCTGCTGGGTCAACGACTATTAATCTTTTATGACCAAATGCCACATGTTCTGAGACCCACTCTTGTTGCTCATCTGGACCGCGGTGTTGCAATGCATTGGCCATTATTTTTATCTGACATTCCTGCTTAGTTAAATCATTGTTAAAATCAATTAAACCCGCTATCCCACACATAATCTAACCACCACATCTTTCTGTATATTGAAAAATAGTTGTATATCTATCTATATGATGGAATAGTGAGAGTGTGCCTTTGGATTCTTTTTTGATGTTTTTAATTCGTGTATTTTTGCGGTCATTTAATCCATGGTTAAAAAAACAGAAAAACAAAAAACAGCTCGACGGTACTGAGCTGTTCTACGTTCACATTCCGATGGCTGTCACAAAAAAGCAAATAGCCGCAATAATGGAGAGTGGTGTCATGATAAACTGTTCTTTTTTACTTTTTGAGAAGAGGTTCATTACCGTATTGAGCGTTAAGTAACCCGCAAAGATATAACAAACAAACCGTGTCACACGAACGGAAAACATAAGCGGTAAAACCCCGCCGGCTTGCAGGACGATAACAATCGCAAACACTTGAATAAGAAAGGATACCCAAGCCATTATCCTTAATCTTGGTGGAAGGACTGTGTAATGCCCTCCCATAGTAAACGCACCTAGTGGGAAACCTAGAGCTACTAGTAAAGTCATAATAGCTATGACCAAGAAGATCACAGCACCTATTATAGCGAACATATTTTTCTCCTTTCGCAAAAAACGAAGATAGTTTAAGCACGCTGACTTAACATACCATTGATACTCAATTACATGTTAGTTACAATCCAATCTGAAATGAACTACCTAAAAAGTTCTTCTTAGTTCAGTTTAATCTGAGGTTATTCCGTTATAATTTTCATTGTCAATTCTCATTTTCATAAGCATTCTTAGCTTTCAACTAACCCTTCATTAGCCTGAATGACAATGCCCTTGGAAATAACCTCTTGTTTTAAATTATGATTTAACATCAGAAAAAAAGCGATAACTTCCTTTACCACTATGTTTAATCTTATACATCATCTCATCAGCATTTTTAAGTAACGTCTCACTATCTAACCCATCCTCAGGATAGACGGCGATGCCAATGGAAGAATCAACATGACAGACACAATCATCCATGTGCATATCTTCTTTTACGCGTTGATGAATCTTTTGAACGACTTTTTCTAAGCTGTCGCGATCATGAGTATCTCTTAATATGATCGTAAACTCATCGCCACCCATGCGAGCAACGGTATCTGACTTTCTGACACTTTCAGTTAAACGTTTGCCAATGGTAATGAGCACGTCATCACCTGCCCGGTGGCCGTATTGATCATTAATATTTTTAAAGCCGTCTAAATCAACAAACAGTAAAGCAAATTGTTTTTGGTCTCGCTCATTTTCAACAATCATTCTTTCGAGACGTTCAAAGAATAATTTTCTATTTGGCAAGTCTGTTAGCTTATCATAATTTGCTTGTTTTTCTAGTTCGCGCGCTAATAATTTTTGCTCCGTTATGTCTGTCGCTGAACCGACGATATTGATCACTGTTTTCCCTTCAAAAATAGGCGTGAGCGTGGTTTGCCAAATCCGCTTTCCTGCAGGTAAGACAAGCTCTTCTTCATACGTTACACTTGTTTTCTTATCAACACATGTTTGATAATTTTCTGAGACGATCCGCCCTACTTCTTCACCAAGTAAATCTTCCGGCGTCTTATCTCTAATATCTTCTAATTGTAACCCTGTTTTATTTTGATGCGCCAAATTATTTCTCACAAAGCGAAAGCGATTAGGTGAAAGAACTTTCATTAAAAACATGGCATCTTGGGTTCCATTAAACACTTTTTCATATTCTCTTGTTAATCGAGACAAATTACTTTCAACTTTCTTTAAATCCGTAATATCTGTGTGAGCCCCCAGCATCCGCTTAGCTTTTCCTGATTCATCTCTTATAGCGAGACCTCGACACCGAATCCATACCGTCGAACCATCTTTATGCTGGTAGCGCACAATTTGATCATAAGGGTGATTAGGATCATGGCAATGTTTATAGAAATTTTCTGTGGCTAATTTTAAATCTTCTTGATGAATGATATCTTGCCACTCAGAAGACAAGTGTTTCTTTTCTTCTGGATTATAGCCAAGTGTCTCCCAAAACTTCGAGCTCATCCATTCATTTTCAGGCTGTTCTAAATCCCAGTACCAAATGCCGTCTAACGAACCAGACTGAATAAACTCAAAAATTGCGGCATCATTTTTCACTAAATCATATAGTTCTCGCTTTAAATAATTCTCTGTCATACTATTGGCCTGCCTTCCCATCCAAATCCTCACGTTATTATTAATTTACCCTACATTGTATTCACTAAATTAAATGTCTTGTCGACTACACCAAATTATATCATACCTTATAGTATTATTTTATCATCTGTAGTGATTCATTAAAGGTAAAAGAGTTAAATACTTAACTTAAGTCAATGCAAGGATGAATATGTCATCTTATACTATTTTTATGAATGACTTATCAGAAGGGAATGGTTAGTATGACAACATCAAAAAATATGCAACAAAAGGCCGCTGTCATTTCCGGTGTGGCGCTCATCATTATGGCTTTGCTTGCATTTTTCTCACATGGCTATGTACACAGTTCACTCGTTATTAGTGATGAACCCCTCATCACATTAAAAAACATCCAAGCAGCTCAAGCATTATTTAGACTTGAGATCCTTGGATGGCTCCTTATTATTATTGCAGATGTGGTTGTATCATGGGGGTTTTATCAATTTCTCAAACCGTTTCATCAAGGTTACGCATTATTATCAGGATGGTTTCGATTAATCTATACGGCTATTCTCGCTTTGGCTGTCACTGAATTAATCTTGATTGACCAGGCCCTTCAAACATCTTTAAACGTGAGCCGATTAACTGAACACGTCATGTTGTCTCTTAACACTTTTGAAGCTGTTTGGTTCTTTGGTTTAATTATCTTTGGTCTTCATCTCGTTTTAGTTGGCATCATCCCTTTCAAAACAAAAAAAGTACCCAAAGTCATCAGTATACTCATTATGTTGGCAGGCGTGAGTTATACTATTGTTCACCTGATGTATAGCTTCTTTCCTAGTCTTGATTCTTTCACTACATCTCTCGAACTGATCTTGATGGCACCGATGTTTATTGGAGAACTAGGTTTTGGTGTCTGGTTATTAGTCTCAGGGCGTAAAGTCACTATCAATTAATCGTCTAGAGTTGTTGCTTCTTTTTCTAACCGTTTTTTAATACGACTTAGAGATTCTGGTTTAATTCCTAAGTAACTAGCGAGCTGATACTGCGGCACTCTTGTAAGTAACTCAGGTCTATCTCGAACGAGCGCCTGATAACGCTCTTCAGGTGATGAAGCTAAAAAAGCAGAAAAATCAGCTCGCATAGCACCAAAGTCTTGTTCAATCATTTTTCGTGTCATACTTTCAAGCTCAGGATGCTCATCGTAAGCTGTTTGTTCAGTCGCTAAATCCCCGACAATGACTACTGTATCTTCTAGACATTCTAATGCGTAAGGTGATGATTTATCATGCCTATGCTGATTAAATATCGTCACACTTTGATTTTCAGTGTAGAAATTGGAAGTATGTTCATCCCCATGTTCATCCACAGCATACTGTCTGATGCAACCCTTTAAAATGAAATAGCACTGTTCAGGCGTATCTCCTTGACTCAAAAGAAGATCACCTTTTTTGAACTGGTTAACAGGTATATCTTTAATCATGTCATTTAATTCTGCATCAGTATGATCAGTAAATTGTTTCATATATTCGATGAGTAGATGTTTCATTTCCGCCACCTCTTTAACTTTCATTGATTACGTTTACAGTGTAGCATAACATCTGAAGTGCGGCACATTAAATATACTCGCTTCTAGTGCACTAACATGACGTGTGTAATTGGTGTAAAATGTTTTTTAACAACCCTTTTTAAAAAGAGCTGATTCACTCAATCAGCGGTTCATATCTCTTCCCTTTTACCTTTTTCAAGCTTTTTTCTTTTAATTTCAACTAAAAGACGTAGTGTTAAAGCGACAAACAATCCAGACACACATCATGATGGTTTTATCTCACATCTCGTAGCCTAGCCTATATACAAGAACAAACCGCTCATACCAATAAACGATAAAAAAATTGCCCTCTGTTAGTTACAGAGAGCAATATTTATTAGATGTTTCATGAGAGTCTTTTTTAAATGTACTTGACAATAGATCCACATTAAACTCACATCTCTTTTTTCTTTCACACACGAAAGCTTCTGTTAAGAATACTTCAGTATTAGATTTGAGTTGAATTATCACTTTATTTAAGAAGCAAATCATTTAGACAAACACTTTTCGATAATAAGTTGAGCGCTTAATATCTACTATTTATTCGGTAATGACTCCTGTTAAAATAGATTGTGCCGTTACATTAAAACTTGTTATTTTCCCATTAATCCTTACAGACACAGGTAATTCCTCATTAGATCGATTTAACAAGACAATAGTAATGGTTTTATCTGGATTCTTCAAAGAAACTACTTCTATTTTATCGCTGTATTTAGTTGATGCAATTCTTATAGCTCCAGGCTGAATATAACGACTGAAGTGACCAATATAAGTAAAGGATAAGTTTTCTTTCACAGTATCATTATCCGTATCACACATTATAGGTGCATCACAGTAATTACCAACATGATTTGGCCCACCTTGTTTGTTTAAAATTAAGTTCCAATCTATAAATGCATTCATTCCAGCATTAATATTACCGATAATGTCATGTGCATACATTTGCGCATTTTCTAGTTGACCTGCGTCACTTAAACGGCTGTATTCGACACAACCTTCTGTGTGAATTAGTTTTTTCTTCGGAAACATATCACGTACAAGTTGAATTGCTTCAAAATGATCTCCTGTGTACCAGTGAAATGCTACTCCATGTATCATTTTATCTGTTACTTCATCAATCATTGCAGTGGCGCGTTCGTACATTCTTTCCTTATTATGATCCCAAATATTAACTTGAATATCATCTAAATCATTTTTTAACAAAGTAGGATACAAATAATCTTTTAAAAATTCTTTCTCTTGTTCAGCAGTGTATACACAACTATCCCATGTTTGTGTAGCATCCGGCTCATTTTGGATTGTAATCATATTTACTTTAAACCCTTTTTGACGATACTCTTTGATATATTTGCAAATATAATCCGCCCAGAACTGTCTGTACTCTGGCTTCAATGCTCCCCCTTGCACTCTTTGCTCATTTGTCTTCATAAATGAAGGGGGGGACCATGGGGATAGCATAACTTGCAAATTATTATCTGCTATTTTTTCTGCGTGTTTTAACAATGGAATAATATACTTTTCATCTCTATCAAGACTAAATGTTTTAAGATCCGTATCAGTTGGATCATCCATCGCTTCATATTGACCTAAAGAAAAATCGCAACTATCAATATGTGTACGAACCATATTGTATCTAATACCGTTCTCTCCAAAATAAGCATCAACTATTTTCTTTTTATTTTCCTTACTCATTAGAGAGTAGGTATATCCAGCCGCTTCTGTAATAGCAGCACCAAAGCCATCAAATGTTTGATACTCTACTTCAGGATATAGATTTACAACTTTCATTTCTACACCATGATCATTTGAAAATTGCTCAACAGTTTCTACCGTCTCTTTTTTTTCATCTTTAAAGATGGTTGTTGTTAAATTTATTTTCATCATATTCCCTCCAGCTACATTTGCATAGGTTAAAAATCAATTAGTAATTTGGCTCAAGATATTTTTGTAACAGTTTTATATTTTTGTATACGACAAATTGCTTTATCAGCAAAAAAGACCCAAGTGTACGAAAGTAAACTGACACTAATAATAGGTATTAATCTTGGAAAGAGTAAAAGAAAAGTGATGATAATAATAGACAGTATCAACATAAACAATGTATAAAGTGGATTGGCTGCGCCTATTAATAAAGAATTTTTAATCGCTTGTATTGGGTTTAAATCGAACGAAATATATACAGGGAATACATACATTGCCATTAATACAAACAAAAAGAAAATAACTTTAAGAAAGTATGCTATACCTATAAATAAAGTGGTTG
>NZ_BAXD01000055.1:0-11356 GCF_001310395.1 Halolactibacillus sp. JCM 19043 | reverse complement strand
GATTCAAGGGAAATCAGTGCCGTGAAGCATCTAACTAACTATCTGTCACTCTGAATTTTAAAATAGTTAAAAAACGGATGATCACTACCTTTATTCGGATGCTTCCTTTTTTGTCAAAAAAATAATTGAAACTCGTTCGGAATATTCTAATTATATTTATGCGACGCTAGTGAAATGGCGTGAATTTTAATGTTTCTATCGTCTCGGTACTCAAGATTACCACCCATTTCCGCATGAGTATATTCAAAGGCCATCAGACCCTTGGTGTATTAAAATTCGTCAAAAGAAAGTTGCTGAGGTAATAGCGCATGATAAGAGGTATACTTTTTCGATTCTTTCGTAATAACCGTTGCGGGAGACGAGGTCATATTCTGAGCATTATCTTTTAAAGACTGTGCTTATGCCGCCTTGGTTAATACACGTACTTTCGTATATTTTTCAACAAGAGCTGTTATCGTCGTAAACGTCTTTCCACAGACCTTACTCTTAAAGCATTATGTCTCATTTTTAATACCACAAAAAGCGCAAGTTGTTAGTGTATGGGGTAGCTTTCCCTCTACATAGCAACACGACTTTCCTTTTACTTTATCATCATAAAGACATCCTTCTTCAAAAGTTATATTTGGATCTTGAATATCAAGCAACATTCGATGGTCATTTCACATAGTGATGAGACGGATATTTTTGTTCGCCAACGTCATTCACCAAAAAACGACAGTGCTTAGTCTGTCGTTTCTGTTTCAGTTTGTTCATCTGTTTGGTTTGTATCGATTGAAGTCAAGATTGTTATGAGTTGACTCGCTTCGGTTTGAACTTGATCTAATGTTGTTTGCGTCGTTATTTTCGTACCACCGATGCCAACTTGTAATTCATAGTCAGACTCTAATGGACGTAAGTAAATATAACCGAAGTAATCTTCACCTTCAAACGATTGTAAATAAGTTGTATCTTCTAATACCTCAAGTGACTCATAGTACGTGCGACTTTGTTTATCTTCGAATGGGTTATGAAAGAGTAAATACAGTTGATCCGTTTGTCTTATGACAACATTCGTCTCATCATTGCTGTCAATTTTATAACCTTCCGGTAAATAAAGTGAGAAATACGTTAAGGTTTGATTTGGCTCGTGTACTTGTTGGTCAAATTGTGTTGTCGCAACTTGTTCAAGTTCGGTGATCACTTCTGACTCTGAGGGTCCACAAGCTACAAGCACTAATGACAGTCCAATTAAAATAATATATAACATGCGTTTCATAAATAGGTCTCCCTTGTATAGTAAGTTTTGTAGTTTATAGCTTAGTTTACGTCTTCATAACGCTAACCATAGTCTACTATACCTTGATTCTCATTAACGTCAAGTAAGGACACGTGATTTACACACAATTGTTATCTATTTGTCATATTAACAGTAACATCTGTTAAATTTATTGTTGAATTAATTTTGCCAAGTATTGACCTTTTAACTGAAGTAATACATGTTCAAACATTTTATCCCGCGTGATGAGACCATCAGTAAAAATACCAATTGCCCCTTGGTGATGGCGGATGTGATGATCTTGAGTATATTTTTCCATGACATCACCTAATTCAATCCCTGGTTTTAAAGCATCAGCTATGGGTGAGGGAATCGGCACCCGCGCCCCACTTGCGACATAAATCTGATGTGTTTCATCAGTTAAAGCGCCCCAATTTGTTAAATAGAGTTGTCCTTTTATCTCCATTATTCCACCTTCTAAGCCAATGCCAATCCCATGTTCAAGCGTGTTACGAGAAAAAATAGACCGGTTAATGGCGCCTGTCAGCGTTTCCTGGTCTGAAAAAGGTTGAGCGCTCACATCAGAAGGCGCATCCGTTGTATGAATGACGGCGTCCTTAAATACTTCCATTACGGCTTGTTGCTTGGCTTTATTTTTTGAACCTAATACGATTTCCATACGATCATTCCTCATTTTCACATTTTTTATATCAAGCAAAAAGAGTAGGAGCCCCTACTCTTTTAAGATTAGTACGTTGTCAACGTATCAATCGTTGTTTGATCCGTGTTTTTCACTAATGTTGTAATCAGTTCTTTCGCTGCTGCATAATCATCTACATGAATAATCGATCCATGCGTATGAATATAACGTGAGCAAATACCCACAACAGCTGATGGAACACCTTTATTAGCTAAATGTACCCGTCCAGCATCCGTTCCACCTTGTGAAATAAAATATTGGTACGGAATATCATTGGATTCAGCTGTATCTAATACAAAGTCGCGCAATCCGTGATGCGTGATCATGCTCTTATCAAAGATACGTAGCAGCGCACCCTTACCTAATTGGCCAAATTCCTTATCATCACCAGACATATCATTCGCTGGAGATGCATCTAAGGCATAAAAAATATCTGGGTCAATCATATTGGCCGCTACTTGCGCTCCCCTTAACCCAACTTCTTCTTGAACAGTTGCACCAGAATAGAGTGTATTTGGTAACGTATCATTTTTTAATTCTTTTAATAAGTCAATCGCGAGGCCACAACCATAACGATTGTCCCAAGCCTTTGCTAAGATTTTTTTCTCATTTGCCATCGGGGTAAATGGCATGACTGGTAAGATTGATTGGCCTGGCTTAATTCCGATGTTTTTCGCATCAGCTTCATCATCCGCTCCAATATCAATCAGCATGTTTTTCATTTCCATTGGCTTCTGACGCTGTTCTGGCGTTAAATTATGTGGAGGAATCGAACCAATCACACCGATGACCGGACCGTTGTCTGTTATAACTTGAACGCGTTGGGCAAGCATAACTTGATTCCACCAACCACCTAATGGCTGAAAACGAATCATCCCGTTTTTCGTGATTTGAGTGACCATAAAACCTACTTCATCCATATGACCCGCCACCATCACTTTAGGTCCATTCCCGTGTTTTACACCAAAAACGCCACCTAATTTGTCATAAATAAGTTTATCACTATACTTACTTAACTCTTCTTTCATATACGCGCGTACACGCGATTCGTCACCAGGCGCACCAGGTAATTCTGTTAATGTTTTAAACATGTCTAATGTCTCTTTATTCAATCGTCTAGACCTCCCAATTTTCATTTCCTTTTCTATTGTACCGAATTTGAAGTGAATTTGCTAGGTCTAGAAGTAGAACCAACGTCTTAGGATTAACATCTCTAAGACAGAGACATTTGCATCCCTGTAAAACAATAACGAAAATATTAGATTCCATTTTTCAAACAGCTAAAAATAGGTTATACTGTCAATGAGACTAAAAAGTTGAGGTGATTGTTCATGAAGCAATGTAAAAAAATACTCTTTGCACTTGGCGTTGGTACACTGTTAGGTTACACAATTAAAAGTCAGTTAGATGCCATGCCGATTAAGCCTGAGCATGCGCTTAAACGTGCAAAAGAACGTTTTAAGGAAGCAGGACCTGTCAGCGGTTCATGGATTTATATGAAAACTGAAACATTAGCATTACACGGTTTAAACTATACCGTTTATCGCGGGGGTATTACCCGTACGGAAAATGATGTACATACACAGTATGAGTTCTATGTTGATGCTTATACAGGTGTGATTGTTGACACAAAAATTACTAATTAAACACTAAAGCCTACGGTCAATGACCGTAGGCTTTTTTCTTGAAAAAGAAAAAAAGCACATGCTGTTAGACATATACTTTTCTCTGTCGTTGTTATGATTTAAAAGATGCTTCTACTCGGTAGATAGGATGACCACGCTTTGAGAACTTCTCCTCATATTCTGTCATCACATTAAGCGGATCGTTGTCTTCATGTAAGTCTAAACTCACATCATCAATCAGCATATTAAAGTGTGAAAAACTCATTAAACTGTATTCAAATAAACCACGATTATCCGTTTTAAATACAAGTTTACTATCAGATTTTAATACCTGTTGGTACTGAGTTAAGAAGGTATGATAAGTGAGTCGTCTTTTTTCGTGGCGATTTTTCGGCCATGGATCAGAAAAATTTAAATAAATTTGATCGATTTCATGATCTTCAAACAAATCGCGTAAATCACTTGCATCAAAATTTAGCAATTTAACATTTTTCGGTTGTTCTTCCACTGCCTTTTCTACCGCACTGACAATAATACTTTTAGCAAGTTCAATCGCAATAAAGTTAATATCGGGGTGTTGTTTCGCCATACCCATCACAAAGCGACCTTTGCCTGCCCCAATTTCTAAATGAATGGGTTGGTCATTGCCAAACACGTCACGCCACTTGCCTTTTTTATCTAATGGGTTTAAGATGACGTACTCAGGATGTTCCTGTAAATAATCATCAGCCCATGGTTTATGTCTTGCTCGCATGAGTGAGTCTCACCTTTCTCTTACTAAACGCATTGCGCGTGTTAATATATCGTTAATTTCTTGTTCTTTTACCATTGCATCTTCAACGGTTTGTAATTGATGAAAATCGATAATAGCTTCATATAACATATACCAATGCATCCGAATAGCTAAATTCTGGTCTTCTGTCACACCATAGTATGAAGCCACGTATCCCACTCTGGTTCAGGGATATAGCGTTGGAATAACATGCCTAAATCAATAGCTGGATCACCTATTTCAGCATTATCCCAATCAATCAAATATAATTCACCTTTATCAGTAAATAACCAATTATTATGATTTAAATCACAGTGACAGACAACTGGTTTCACACCAATGACTTGATTTAAATGAGCATCCATAAATTGAATCGCTCGCTTAATAACGAGATATTTGGTATGACCGGATGATTGCGACAGCATCATTTGCTTCAATTCTCGGAATAATTCCATCGGATTCATTGCTTTTTTGCCCATACGGGTCAACATATCAAGTAGTTCGGTTGAATGATGAATGCGACCTAATAATTCAGCCACCTTTGGATGTTGTAGCACCTCTGGATTTAACTCACTGCCATCTAACCATTCTTGGGCAGTGATGACGTCACCATTTTCTAAACGCTTTGTCCAAACAAGTTTAGGAACAATACCTTGCGCAGATAACACGGCTAAAAATGGTGAAGAATTTCTTTTCAAGAATAACCGTTTATTCTCTGACTGAGCAAAATAAGCTTCACCCGTTGCTCCACCTGCAGATTCAATTGTCCATTCATCGCCTAACATATACTGCACAATGCATACTCCTTTCACTTCATTTGACAAAAATAGCGTCAAATAGCCATTTTATTTAAGAAAACACTATACCTAGATTAACCTATTGAGGGGGTAAAAATCAAGCGTTATTTATTCCCAGTTGAACTGGTCTGTCTCTTCCCTTTGCCATTCCGGACGATTAAAACTAACCGTATCACTAAAAGATAAAAGGGCACCGATTGCTTTTAGTTGTTTATGCTTTAATGTTGTCTTTAGTTGGCGTTGCTTCAATAACCATGCCTCATGTTGCTCTTTATCAATATAGACCGTTTGAAACGGCTCTAAATGGTAGTCAATGGCATTACTTCTTGAGAGCACCATTTTCGTCACAGGCATATCGACTTCTTTATATTTTAAAATACTTTTCACAATCTTATCCGTTCGTTTTAATGATAATAATGGGCTTATAAAGTTGCTTCTAACAGACCGTTCTTCTTTTTGCCATTGGCGATCATCACCTGCGATAATTTTTGTCTCTGAAGAAAACTCTACTAATTTAATGATATAAATATCAAACGGCGTAACAACGATAATATCTGCTTCAACTTCCGCTTTTTTTAAACGAAAGATGGGATGATACATCACTAAATACGTATCTGGAAACCGCTGCAATAAATATTTCAGTACTAAATCATCTTCGTAGACACGATCAATAAACGACATTTGGGTAATGGTTGATGATGCCCATTTTAATTGAAATTGATAGAGCTGATTTAAGTAATAGACTTTTAATTGATCTTCTGTTTGTGGTAAAGCATGAAGCGGTTCATCCTCAATGTCCGTTTCATCCGTTTCCTTTTTTCTTTTACGCCACTGATTAAAAAATGACGTTGGCTCTTTTACTTCTTCAATCTGTTCAGGTACTTTAGGATTTTCAAATGCCTGTCGTAACTGTTGCCATTGCTCTTGTTTCAAGCGAATATATTGACTTGGATAATGAAAGGGATCTTGTTCATATCGTGATATATAATTTTCTAATTTGATTAATTGAGCCATTGTCACACTCCTCTCGCTAAAACGGCACTATCTAATCGGTATGTCATAAACAACCCTATAGGTCGGTATCTTGTTTGGTTCTATTTTATATAAGGCCACACTGATAGGTCTTACATCAATCGGGAAGGAAGTAGCCATTAACGTCCGATTGATACGTGACAAAACATTTTCTTTATTCCACGGTGTTTGACACTTTTTTGCTAAGGTGACGTGTGGACGAAATGGCCGTTGTGCTGTTGGAAATCCTTTTAAGCTTAATTCTTCTTGGATCGACTCATATAAATTGCGTAGGACATCCGTTTCTTTTGGCTCTAAGTAAAGAACTCTGTAACCGCCCGATTGACCAAAACCATTAATATGAGAAAAGGTTAATGATAGCGGTGGAATAGCTAATCGTTTCATTATGTTCATCACTGCTTCTTTGTCTTCTAGTGGACCAAAGAAATGTAACGTTAAATGATAATCAACATAATCCACCCATCTTTTATAACTGTCTTCTATGATTATTTCTTTCACATATTGACTTACTTGATGAATCCTGTCATGTGTTTTCTTATTAAATCGAAGGGCTAAGAAATAATGCGTCATATACCCACCTCTTCTTCTATTAAGAAATCATTAATTTTCATTGAAAGTGTAGAATTTTTATTAAAAACGGTGTAAAATATAGTTAAAAGAGATTAAGAACACCACAGGATTCATTAATTTGATATAGGGAGTGGTTTTTTGAGTCAATCTACAAACCGGATGCTAACTCGCGTAAAAGCCGTCTATCTTTTTATTAAAGAGAACGGACCCGTTTCAACGACAGAGATTGCCAATGAGTTTGAGATTACTGACCGGACAGCGCAACGTGATTTACACGTTTTAAGCTATAACGGTCTGGTCCAGAGTCCGCATAAGGGACAATGGGATGTGACGAAAAAGAAAGTGAAGATCTCTTAATCGCCACAACATTATACTGCGTAACACGCTGTCTAACTTGGCAGCTTATTTTTTTGTCTTATTTTAGACCTCTTAAATAAGATAGTTCTTCCTCTGTTAACTCACGATATTCCCCTAATTCAAGCGAAGGATCTAGTTCTAATTCGCCCATCTTTAATCGCTTTAAATAGGTCACTTGTTTACCAACAGCTTCGAACATGCGCTTCACTTGATGAAATTTCCCTTCTGAAATAACTAGTTCAATTTCTGATGTCTCGCTACTATTAAGAATGGTCAATTCAGCAGCTTCGTCTGATAGCCATCATCTAATGTCACGCCATGTTTAAAGGCGACGATGTCGGATTCAGTAACGTAACCTGCGACGGTCGCATAGTATCGTTTACCAACATCTTTTTTCGGTGACAGTAATTGATGCGCAAGTTTACCATCATTCGTTAATAACAGTAAACCTTCGGTATCCTTATCTAGACGGCCGACAGGAAAGGGTGACCTTACTTGGTCCGCTAATTCCAATAAATCAATTACCGTCTCATCACGCGTATCTTCTGTTGCGCTAACGACACCAGGTGGTTTATTTAACATAAAATAGACAAATTCTTGGTATTGTAGTTTTTCACCTAACACTTCCACTGCATCAAGTGTCGGATCCACATGTTCTTTTGGTTGTTTAACCTCCAAACCATTCACCGTCACTTGTCCTTTTTTGAGTAATTGTTTTACTTCTTTTCGTGAACCATAGCCTGAGTTGGCTAATAACTTATCAATTCGCATGTGTGACTCCTTCGTTGATTCAATATTTATATATTTATATTTGTTATACATCCATCATATTAGAAAAAGCGTTCTAATCTCTTAATCCGCTCACCCATCACACGCTCTAACAATGTCGAGCGATAACTGAACCACAGATAAATATAGGCCCCTACTGTGACCGCTGGTATTAAAATCAAGATGCTGCTTAAACGCCCATCGGTATAGTTAACCCATTGTGACATAACGAATTGTACAGCTAGAACAGCCATCGACATAAACCCAGCAAAAATCAACATAAGACTGGAACGTTTCAGTAAAGCTTTTAATGGGAACGCAATCGCCCGTCGAATTCTGAATAAATTACTGATGACTGTACCTAAAGAAGCGATCCACGTAGAAATAACTGCCCCTACTGGTCCGAAAGCCATCATCAATGGAATGTTTAAGACAGCTTTTAACACTAGGCCAATCCCTAGGCTATAGAGCGCAAACCGTTGCTGATTGATACTCTGTAAAATCGATGATGTCACAGTAAATAGCGCGAAAAATAACGCGACCGGCGCATACCAACCAAGGATTTCACCATTAAATGTTATGAAATCGTTGATACCATAAAAGGCGCCCCAAATTTGATTCGATAATAAGCTCATCCCTACGACTGCTGGTAAAATAAGCAACATAATCACCTGAAGTGACTGATTAATTTGTTGATATAATCGCGGGCGATTGTTTTCAACAAATGATTTTGTCAGTGTTGGTAAGCTTGATAGGGACATGCCTGTTGCTAACGTAATCGGAATCATAATTAATTTATGTCCGTATAAATTAATGTTTGAAAAAGCATTGTCCACTTCTAATTGTGTTAGGCCTGCATCTAGTAACGTACGCGAGAACGTAATCGCATCAATTTGTTGATACAACGGAATGGCCAGCCCCACAAAAACAAACGGGCCTGCATATTGAAACAGTTCAATAAAGAGTTCTTTATTTGATAACTTCACTGGTCTTACCCGCTGTTGTTCAATGTAGTGGTTTAAGTGATGCTTTCTTTTGTTCCAGTACAGTATTAATACAAACAAGCTGGCAAGCGCACCAATAAAGGCGGAGAACGTTGCAAACCCAACTGCTGTCACCGTCGTTCCATCAAAAACATTGAGAACCATATAAACACTGATGAGTAAAAAAGCAATGCGAACGATTTGTTCAATCACTTGTGAGATAGCTGTTGGACCCATGGACTGGAAGCCTTGAAAAAAGCCTCGCGTAATACTCATCGATGGAATAATAAGGAGCGCAAAACTGACCATCTTAATCACCATGGCAACATCATCGACCGTAATGCCTTCAGCATTATCTGGAATATAAATCTTGGCTAACAGGTTAGCACCAAAAAAGAGGAGTAAAAAAGCCACAATACCTGTGACAAACATGAGTCGTAAGGCCATATTATACATGCGTCTGCTTGTTTTATAATCCCCCAATGAATTGTACTTCGCAACAAATTTTGACACGGCTAAAGGAATTCCTACCGTTGACAGACTTATAAAGATGGTATAAGGACCGTAAGCTAATCCATATAGTTTTCCCCCAGTTGCACCGACTAAGCTTTCAAACGGGATCGTATAAAGCATTCCTAATAGCTTTGAAATAAACGAGGCACCCGTTAACAATAAAGTTCCCCGTAACATCGTATTCTTCGACATATTTTCACCTATTCTTTAAAAAATTCATCAGTCATTTGACATACATACATATTTTATCACAAAACAGGTGATAACTATATCAAAAAAGTAAACCTATAATCAAACACTTAGTTACTAGTTTTTTTACGTAGGGTTTGATAGAATAAGACCATTGGTCATAAACAAACTTTTTGACGTGACGTCTCATAGGCGCACGTTTTTCATTGCACAAAAATAATCGTTTGAGGATCTGTGACTTGATTTAACTATAACGGAGGTTTAAATATGAAGACAAATGTAGTTGTTATAGGTGGTGGCCCGAGTGGATTGATGGCAGCCATTGCGGCTAGTGAGCAAGGGGTTGACACCATTTTAATTGAGAAAGGAAAGAAACTTGGTAAAAAGTTGGCGATTTCTGGTGGTGGGCGCTGCAATGTTACTAGCCGCCTACCTAAAGATGAAATTATCAAACATATTCCTGGAAATGGGCGGTTTTTATATAGTGCTTTTTCTGTCTTTGATAATGAAGATATTATTCAATTTTTCACTGATTTAGGAGTAGAACTTAAAGAAGAAGACCATGGCCGGATGTTTCCTGTCAGCAATCAGTCGAAAGATGTCGTGAACGCATTAATTAATCAACTGGCAAAGCAAGGAGTAAAAGTCATGACGGAAACAAAAGTTACCGCCATTGATTACGGTGAGGATACCCATACTATCATCTTAGAAGATGGTCGGAAAATTACCACGAAATCTGTCGTAGTCGCGGTTGGTGGAAAAGCGGTTCCACACACGGGCTCTACAGGAGATGGCTACCCGTGGGCTAAAAAAGCGGGACACACGATCACCGATCTTTATCCTACCG
This sequence comes from Halolactibacillus sp. JCM 19043, assembly GCF_001310395.1. NCBI lineage: Bacteria > Bacillati > Bacillota > Bacilli > Caryophanales > Bacillaceae > Halolactibacillus > Halolactibacillus sp. JCM 19043. The sequence goes on along the minus strand of NZ_BAXD01000055.1, from coordinate 948 downwards.
AAGTGCCTCTTTTATCCAATCAATCCTTTATTAAAAATAAAACGTTACAAGGTCTTGCTTTGCGCGATGTTGCTTTAACGGTGAAAGATGCTAGCGGAAAACATGTGGTGACCCACCAAATGGACATGTTGTTTACGCATTTTGGCTTTTCTGGCCCCGCTGTTCTTCGCTGTTCACAATATGTGGTGAAATTATTAAAGCAAGGACAAAAACACGTCTCATTATTCATTGATGCTTTACCTACTGAAACAGAAGAGCAACTTTTTGATGAACTGACCAAAAGGATTACGGACTCCCCTAAAAAAGCCATCAAAACTATTTTAAAAGGTTTGATGCCAGAACGGTACCTGCACTTTATTTTAGAAAAAAATGCGATTGATTTAGATTTAAAAGGAGCCAATATTTCCAATGAACAATTGCGTCTTTTCATCCATGACGTGAAACACTTTGAACTAAAAGCAATTGGTTCTTTACCACTTGAAAAGGCCTTTGTGACAGGTGGTGGCGTGTCTATTAAGGAAGTTAATCCAACGACACTTGAGTCAAAACTGATGCCACGGTTATTTTTCTCTGGTGAGATTCTCGATATCCATGGCTATACTGGTGGCTACAATATTACAGCAGCACTCGTGACTGGACATAATGCCGGTCAAAACGCGGCTTGGCTTAGTTTTAATTCGATCTCTTTACGATTAACCACCGTGTTAATTGTAAAGAGTTTTTTAATAGAAAACACAAAAAAACTTCAAGAATTTAATCTTGAAGTTTCCATTTGCTTAGCGACGTCCTACTCTCGCGGGGCTTAAGCCCAACTACCATCGGCGCTGAAGAGCTTAACTACTGTGTTCGGCATGGGAACAGGTGTGACCTCTTCGCTATTGTCACTAAACCATAGGGTTATACCCTGAAAACTAGATAAGAAGTAAACAATCATCAAATAAAAATTTA
>NZ_BAXD01000054.1:0-11800 GCF_001310395.1 Halolactibacillus sp. JCM 19043 | reverse complement strand
CACGAGGAATATATGTTTGTCACTTCAAAAATATTCAAAACGAGCGATTCATCAGCCACCTAGTGCTGACGCACTTGAGGAAGGTGGCTTCTCGCCCTAAAGCGATAAAAATCATCGGTGACTTAGATACATGATAGTCTTTATGTATGAAGCGCATCTTTATAGACCAACGCAGCCATCTTGATACCCGTATTAAAACAACGATTAAAAATATTGCTTTCTATATTATATCGACAAATTCAAGCGAATTTAAAGTAGGAGTTTATACACAAAAAAGATGAAGTAAGTATCTTTCGAAAGACCTACTTCATCGGATGTTTATAAAACTATTCACTTAATACTTCTTCTAACACAGCCAAATTACGCTCCATTAAACTAAAGTAATCGTCATTACTTTCAATATCTTCTGTGCGCAAAGTAGACAGATTATGCAATTCTTTCGTCTCTAGTCCTGCCTCATCTCTAATTACTTCTGATACTTTGGATGAAATGTTTTGTTCAAATAAAATTGTGTCAATCGCCCGGTCTTCAACTAAATCAATCAGTTCGATTAGTTGTTGTTGCGACGGCTCATTTGATGGTGATAGTCCTGTCACCGCTAACTGTTCAATGCCATAATCACGCGCCCAGTAATTATACGCCGCATGGGTGACCAAAATTGTTTTATTCGGCACTTGATCAAGGACCGTTTTAAACTGTTCATCGAGTGTTGTTAATTTTTCAACAAGCGTGTCATAATTTGCTCTAAAATAACCTTCTTGCGCTGGCATTAAGCGAATCAGTTCATCTAAAATATTCTCACTTAATTCAATCGATAACTGTGGGCTCAACCAAACGTGGGTATCATAATCACCATGGCTGCGTTCTGCTTCTATGTCATGGTCATCGACCTCGTCGTCATGATCCTCTTCCTCATGACTATGATCGTCTTCTTCGTGACTATGGTCATCCGCCTCTTCATGACTATGATCGTGTAAATAAGTAATCATATCAAGACCGGTTGAAGCTTCTAAAAAGGTCACATCTTCATCTGCTAGTGCTTCTTTCATTGTTACCGCATAGCTTTCTGCTTGTTCCTCATTGTAAATAAAAAGGTCAGCTTCAGCAGCGGTAATCATTTCTTTTGATGTCGGTTCATATGAGTGTGCATCACTACCTGCGGGTAAGATTGAGGTGGCTTCAACGTACTCTCCACCAATTTCACCGGCGAAGAATTGTAACGGATAAATCGTCGTCATTACCTTTAATTCTTCATCGTTAGATTCCACTGCACTATCATCTGTTGATGCACTATCTGATTCACCGCAAGCCGTCAGTATAAGGATCATAGCGGTTATAAATAATAATAAGTATTTTTTCATTTCTTTATCCCCTTGAATTTTTGCTACGGGAATAAGTATATCGTAACCGTTACGTTTTGTAAATAGTAACGATTACGTTTTATTGTTTTTTTTTATACTTTTTATATTTTAAGCGCTTCTCACTCCTACTTTTCTTTGTGATTTGACGCGGAATGCGTAACAATTGATAAGATAACAGTAACACCATCGTTATTAACATGAGGATATACCAACTTACTGTATAGCCAATTATAAATGACGATGGGAGAGCGAATAAAATAGTTTGTTAAAAAATACATGGCGATTAACAAACCAATCTGAACGACATGCATCGCTTGCTTGGATAGGGATGCATTAAAACTAATGATGATTATATACAACAAAATCACCATTTTCATCACGCTTGTCACAATGACAAATAACGAAAAGATGGCTTCAATTCTCTCTAACAAACTAAACCAATGAATATTCATTAACACGTGATAAAGTGGATACGTCGTAAGCGTTGTTAATTTCGAACCTAAAATCATCACAGAAATAATTGTCCCGAACGTAAAGAAGGCCATCACTTTTAACACCGTTTTTACATACAGCCCCTTTACATCCGAAGCATCTTTCACAAATTGTCCGAGTTTTAGTACGACTAACCCATCGGTAAAAATGACGGAAAAAAATAAACTGCACGCTTTTAAAAGTGAGAGATCCAGCGAGAACTGAACTGGTTTTAATGCAGATGTGTCTACTTGAATCAGTGCCATGATTAAAATTAAAAATATGGACACTGTCGGTAAATAATAAAACACTTCAACTGTTCTCCCCACATGTTCTAATGTCTTTGACCCTAATATAAACACTGTCAGAAGTAGAAGGATAATCAGGACTTTAAACGGCGTACCCATTAAATATTGAAAGGTAATAAATTGACCGAGCACCATCAGTTCAAATACAAATAATCCCGTCGCATATAGGGCAATGACCACACCGACAATCACTTGTGAAATCATAGGGGCTGTATTTGTTTCAAACAATTGTTTTGGAACGATGAAAATTAAACCTACCGCAAACAGTCCAGTGAGAATAATTGCCATCCAACCATTGTGATCTAAGTAATACAACACAAGTTTTGGCATATACAACAGTTGACTGCCTAGTAATGAAAAATACAAGATATACTTAAACTGTCGCTCTGTTAGTTTCACTTTGGCGCACCTCGCTCAGCGGTTATTTGTCCATTTTGAGAGATGGTGACATCAAATGTATAACTTGCGGTTACGTTTTGAAAGGTCTCATCCCAATCATCTTTTACTTCTTCCCATACAGACGGTTGATTCTGGTACAACAATTGCCCTAAACCGATACTATCGATTTGTTCCTCACGTAAACGATCCAGACATTGTGACATTTGATTTTTTATATCGTCAGATAATGCTTGCTTTAATTTAGCTAGATCATCGACATCGCCCCAAGCACTTTGACCAATACTTGCCTGGATCGTCGTGGTAACATCAAAATGCCGGCGCTTTTCACTTGGTTTAATTGCTACTTTTGCCTTCATGATTTCCAAGGTGACCAACGCATCGTTCACCGACACAACCGAGACAGTATTTTGTATATGATTGGTCCAATAACCGTAACCAATACTTTGTTGCTCGGTCAGCCACCCCACTAACTGATCTTCTCTAAATAAAGCTAAATCATTGATTTTAATAATGGTTTCAGGTTCTGTTTGTTCGATACTTTCGATGCTACTTCCACTGTCTACTTGACCTAACAATTCAATCCCCGTTAAAACTGGTTCTACCCCTTCAGAGTAGAAGGCTTTATAAAAATCCTCTAATTCATTTTCTCCTGCGGTACCGTAAAACTCTTCTGTGGCCATTGTACTGTTCAATACCTTATTGGCCGGAATTTGTTCGATAGGAGTCAGTGTTTTTAATAAGTCATTGGCTTTATATTCTTTTACAATAAAAAGAGAAAAATCGCTCCGCAGTTCATGGTCTCGCATAAGAAAATCTAATAAAGGTAGGAGACCCTCTCTGGCTAGCGCTTCATCAAAGGCGACAAAGCGAATGTGGCTAAGAAAGATCTTTCGCGGGGTAATGCGTGTCAATCGTCTAAGCGCATGAAAAAACGTCTCGCCTGTTTCTGAGTAACAACTCACCCCCGGTCGGCCCGTCTTCGTTGTACCTCCTGCCACTTCTGAAGGATTAAGCACTTGTAGCGTCACGTTCACACCTGTCTCTGTTTTATCAACACCTATCGCTGTCGCCACCATCATTTCGTTAAGCTCTGTTTGTGAATAACAGCCACTAAGCAACAGCAACATACATAATAAGCCGATGACTTTCTTTTTCATCCGATTACCTCTTTCTCACCTTTTCTCGTTTAAAGACTGTTTTTAGTTGAAACAGTTGCTTTCTTTTATCAAGGCGCTCTCTCACCCATAAATCAGCCGATGCTTCCGCATCATATGGCGCAAAACCACTTAAGTAACTAATCCCCACTGAATCCAATGTCGTCAGATGAAACGCCAGTAACATAAGTCCTAACACAATGCCAATGAGGCCGAATAGCGTAGCGGAAATAATAAACATAAACCGTAATAATCGCACGGATATGGCGAGATTATAACTCGGAAAGACGAAGTTACTAATGGCGGTAATCGAGACAATAATCACCATCGCACTGGAAACAATCCCAGCTTCAACCGCTGCTTGACCGAGTACGAGCGCTCCAACAATAGAGACCGCTGAACCAACGGCACTCGGTAACCGTACCCCTGCTTCTCGCAATATTTCGAACGTAATTTCCATTAACAACACTTCCGTTACCGCAGGAAAAGGAATCCCTTCTCGCTGGGCCGCTAATGAAACGAGTAGCGCGGTAGGAATAACTTCTTGATGAAACAACGTTAACGCTAAAAATACCGCGGGTGTTAATAACGCCACAAAAAAACTTCCCACTCTGAGTATCCGAATCGCGCTAGCAATGTCTGCGCGTTGATAGTAGTCCTCACTTGACTGTAAGAAGTCAAACATTAACGCCGGGACCATCAACACAAATGGGGTCCCGTCCACAATAATGGCACAGCGTCCTTCAAGTAAACCAGCCGTAATCACGTCAGGTCGTTCGGTATTATATACCGTTGGAAAGACCGTCTTCACATTGGTCTCTAATAGTGTTTCAATATAATGACTCTCTAATATGCCTTCTAACGGTTGTTCTTTTAACCGCTTCACAATATCATCTACGAGCTTTTTTTTACATGTCCCGTCTAAGTAAACGACCTTCACATCTGTTTTCGTTTCTGTCCCTAGCGTTAGCGTTTGAAACATTAAGCGTTTATTTTTCAACCGCTCTCTAAGCATCGCTTGATTAACAACAACAGATTCTGTAAAGGCCTCTCTAGGCCCCCGAATCACTTCTTGTGTTTTCACTTCACCAATCGCCCGGTGGTGACTTTTGCCAATCGAGACGCTAACAGCACTTTCACACACAACGAGTAATTGATGATTTAGAATGACGTTAAGATAATCACGCGGTGTTTGTTCCTTTTCTGTCGGACCCATTTCTTGACAAGCATAATAAAGCGCGTCTGAATTTTGCCGTTTCTTTTCAATCACAAACCGTTGTTTTAACGTCTCAATCGCTATCGCCTCTATATCAACCGTATCCGTTAAATAACAAAAATAAATCGTCGCTTCATTGATTTTCACCGGACGTATGACTAAATCTTCTCGGTGACGTAAGTCTTTTTTTATCTGTTCGATTATTGTCTCAGTCGCCTGTTCATCAAACGTTAATCGCATCAGTCCGCCTCACTCTCATTTCTTTTTTGTAGTGTCACCAAAATGGCGACTAATCATACATCCGTGAGTCAACAAGACTTACTTCGGTGAGGTAAACGAAACAACGTCATAATAAAAAATAAAAAAAGACAAAAAAATAACACCTAAAAGGTGTTATCAACATTATCTACTTTTCACAAGTAATTGGACGGCTTCATCGACTAACTTTTGTGGGTCTTCTTCGCCTGATTTTTCTGCTTCAATCACACAGCTAACTAAGTTCGAACTCACAACGACACCCATTGTTCGGTCAATAGCCGTGCGTATCGCTGACATTTGGGTGACGACATCTTTACAATCTTTCCCTTCTTCCATCATCTTAAGGACGCCGCGCACTTGACCTTCAATCCGTTTCATTCGATTAATTGCTTTTGGTGAGTAGTCCATTAAAATCCTCCGTTCTGATTTCATTCTTCTAAGATGCAAATTCTGCTAGATACTTTTTACATTTACATGGGTTATTAATAATCGCATAGCCTTTGATTTGATGACCGTGATGTCTGAGTAATCTAATACCCATATTCTTTTCTACCTCATCAGAGGCAATCACGACAATCCCTGAAGCAGGTAAGCCATCATGATGGCGTTTGATATAGGCAATAGGTAAAGCAATAGCACCGACAACGACTTCTTTTGCGGAATCACTATAGTCACGTAAATCAACCAAGATAGGTTGAGACGATAATTGATCTTTTTTAATGCACTTGACACCTCGAACAGGTACGTAGCGTGTATACAACAAGTAACCTACAAACACTGTAAGGAGTGTGAGAAAAATAGTCACTTTTTAAACCTCCTTGATAAATAAGTCATTACTTATATTTTATACACGATACGGTATTGAAGTCAAACAATAACCTTAAGAAAACTGTGAATTTTTTCACTCAACAAAAGTCTGATGTTTCAGGCGACTGTAAAAACGGGTCATACATCATAATCGCATGATTTTCCGTCACGTACTCATCTCTTAATTCTTCACCACTCGCATTGTACACTTTACGGTACAGCTGATTGTGTCGTAAGTAGCTGCCCCAATGGGCTTGTGATAAGCGATGGTTTTTCTCATAGATCTTGTAGCGATGTAACGTTGGTACATCAGATAAAATATGTCCGACAAGATGCGTATCTGTCACCTCCACGTTTAGTTGAAATGTCTGATTCGTATCATTATTAAATTGTAAGTCTAAGTAATTATAACTACACGTGGCTCCGCTACCAAATGGTTGCGAGCGTTTGCTGTCTGGAAATACGTCATAACTGTGGCGATATCGTTCGGTCACCGTTAACGGCGAATGAAGCACCATCCAATAGATCAGGTTAGATAACTGACACAGTCCTCCACCCGTTCCAGTCGTAACTTTACCGTAATGGAGAATCATCCCATCCACATATCCCTTTCGCTTCGTTGTGTTACCAATTAACTTCCAGTAAGAGAATGTTTCCCCCGGCTTAATGAGAATGCCTGATAACCGCTTAGCCGCTATCGTTAAATTCTTAACTTTGTTGTGCTGAAGCCACATATCAACATCTTTTAGCTGTCTGAGTAGCACGGTTTGATGTGTGAACACGTCATATTTTAGTCCTTCAGATGCGCGCGCTTTCGCGTAATGCTCCTGACCGACATACCAATGAATAGAGCGCTTTAAGCGGTAATATTTCTTTCCAAGAAAAATCCTTAATTGACTGCGTTGTTTCGGTTGCATCGCGTCCATATAAATCCTCCTTATACATCTATTTACATGTAATCATACCGCATACAGGACCTAATCGAAAGTATTTTAATGAAGAAAAAAACAGATAAAAACACACCAAAAAGATACTCCGAACAAAAAGAATAGAAAAAAACAAAAAAGCTAAAAGCACCGCCCTCGTCTACATCACGATCACGGTGCTTTTACCTATAGTTTCTCATGCGAATGTGTTACTTTAGTTGCGGTACTTGTTGATAGAAATCCACCAAGGTGACGATCCCGCGGTCAAAGTTCTCAACCGGGAAACTTTCATTCGGTGAATGAAGTCGGTCATCAGGTGTTCCAAATCCGAGTAGCACGACCGGGATATCAAATATATCATCGATCCATTCAACGACCGGAATCGACCCACCCATTCGGACAAAGACGGCTTCTTTATTAAAGGCCTTACCATAGCTCTTCGCTGCTTGATTAATCAGTGGATGGTTAAAGTCCACTTTATACGCCTTAGCTGAGAGAGGCTCGCGGGTGATCTCAACTGTGACACCAGACGGTGTATGAGCTTCAATATGTTTCACAAGCTTATCTTGGATATCATCTGGGTCTTGACCTGGGACGAGGCGACAGGTGAGTTTCGCGGTTGCTTTCTCCGGAATAATCGTTTTCGTTCCCTCACCTTGGTAACCGCCAAATAGACCGTTAATTTCTAATGTCGGTCTTGCCATCGTATGTTCTGTTGCTGTATAGCCTTGTTCTGAAACGGTTTCTTGAATATTGAGTGACGTCATATAATCTTCCTTTGGTGCCTCAGCCATCAGTGATCGTTCTTCTTTTGTCAGTGGTTCAACGTCATCATAGAAACCATCAACCAAGACGACTTCGTTTACATCTTTCATAGTTGATAGAATGTGACTCATCGCCATTAATGGATTTCTAACCGCTCCGCCGTATAAACCGGAGTGTAAGTCACGGTTTGGACCTACCACGCTAAATTCTAAACCCGTAAAGCCTTTCAGTCCATAAAGGACGGTTGGTTGATTTTCTTCGACCATGCCAGAATCTGAAATGATACAAAAGTCAGCATCGAATTGAGCTTTTTTCTCCTTCAAGATCGTATATAAATTTTCAGAGCCAATCTCTTCTTCTCCTTCAATACAAACCTTCACATTAATCGGCAACGTTCCATTCGTTTTCATTAATGCTTCTAAGGCAACTAAATGCATAAACACTTGACCTTTATCATCGCTTGCCCCGCGCGCATAAATGCGCCCGTTACGCACTTCAGGTTCAAATGGTTCTGAATTCCATAACTCATAAGGGTCTGCAGGTTGAACATCATAATGACCATAAATTAATGCCGTCGGTAAATCATCACTGACATGGTAATGGGCATAGACAAGTGGATGCTTGTCTGTTTCTTGAACGTTAATCTCAGTAAAGCCGATCTCTTGTAAATAATCAACTAAAAAGTTAACCGCCTTCGTCATCTCACCTTTAAAGCTAGAATCGGTACTCACACTTTTAATCCGTAAAAAATCATGTAATAATGCTAAATGTCGGTCGCGGTTTTCCTTTAAATACGTTAAACTATCGGTCATTCTCTTCACTCCTCTTCTTTACTCGGTCCAAATACGTCAGACCATTCTTGTCTTTTTTGTAGCATCTCTTCTGCGTAGATTTTAGCTAAAGCTAAGTCATGACTTGCCGCAAACCCGCACTGGACTTCATTACAAGCCGGGACAGTTTCAGCTGATACAACGTCGGTCAGCGTGCGTTCAATGATGTCCAATATCGCGTCATAATCATCATGATTAATCACACTTAAGTAAAAGCCGGTTTGACAGCCCATTGGACCAATATCTAATATGCGATCAGAATGGTTTCTTATATTTTCAGCCATCAAATGTTCTAATGAATGTAAGCCGGGCATTTCCATATAAGCTTTATTTGGTTCTTTGAAACGCACGTCATATTTATGTACCGTATCACCTTGCTTACCGGTTGTTACACCGACTAGCCGTACGTAAGGGGCAACAACTTTCGTATGATCTAGATTAAAACTCTCGACGTTCATTTTTGTCACTGTTTTTCCCTCGTTTCTGTTAAATAATTTGATGCTCTTATTTATCTTATCATATCCTTACTGTTTTTTTAAAAACAAAACAACAAAATTAAAACCAGTGTAACGACTCCTCTCGTCATCACACTGGTCATTTAAATGGCACCATTTTTTTAGCTACATAGGTTTAGTTAAGTAAACCGTCGGTCTTCCTTATTAGTTTTGTTGATCAGGGAAGATTCGGTCAATCATTTCGCCCGTTTCTTTAAAGAAACCTTCAACCGGTTTACCGGCATCAAGGTCTTCCTGATAACGATTAGCCAAATCAAGAAAGTCAGGATTTGTCGTTAACCTTACCGTTTCTACTTCAGGTAACTTTTCTTTCACCACTTGGCTCACCGCTTGTTCTTTTTCATCCACATCAAAGGCATCTTCTTGAACGTCTGCCGCAACATAGACCGTCTTGCCCATTCGCATCATATAAACACGCTCGACACCTTCTAGTTCACTTTTCACTTGTTCCTCTAACGCTTCATCAGACAATAATTCATAACCATCATTCATTGCATTGTCTTCTGTACCCCCAGCGTTATCTTGTTCACTTTGGTCCATCTCACCTTGATTGTTGTCTTCTTCATTCATATCACCGTTATCACCATTGGGTTCAGGTGACTCATCTGCCGTTTGACAGGCTACCAACAAAAAAATAGACATCACACATACTAACAGTTGTTTCATTTTATTTTCCTCCTTGTGATTAAACTTTTGTTAGCTTAACCACAACGCAAGAAGATTATACACGTCACCCAATATTTACTCGGGATAGGTTATCGAAAACTGCTTACACTAAACGCAGATAGCCATTTCACTTTGGAGGTGACTGATATGGATTCTTACGTATTGTGTGCGATGTATTTATTTGAACAAAACCAAGACGGTTTATTTATATTGATGTTAAGGACGAAAGATGATGTATTAAAAAAGCGAATCCATCAATTTCTTGATACCGACAAGCATCATCCATCAGTGATTGACATGTCACAAGCTTTTTATTTTTGTGAGTTAATTGACTATATTAGTTTTGCTTACCGAAAGCAAGTTCATCCACCCATGTCTGAACAGTACGAACATCAATAGCCAGTCCGACTCGTCCGTATTCAACACTCTCACGTGTCGCGTAAATAACCGCCACGACCTCGCCAGCCGCATTGACAACCGGACTGCCGCTATTACCTTTATAAACAGGTGCATCAAGCGCGTAGACAGCCGCTTCTAACGTCGCCGGCGTTTCTCCAATAATCGTTCCCGAATTGGCAATCCGGTTAAACCGTAAAGGATTCCCAACAAAAGTGATCGACTCTCCCGCTTCTACTGATTGCCGACTAAGCTCAAGATACGGTAAGTCACGGCCTTCCACTTGCACAAAGGCTAAATCCACCTCCGGGATGTGTTTAATGACTTCCCCTGTCGTCACGTCTTTATCTTTTATTCCGACCGTCACTTCAGTCTCATCATCAACCACATGAGCGTTTGTCACAATTAATCCGTCCGGCGAAATAAGAAAGCCCGTCCCCCGACCATCTCCAGTATCAATAATGACAACCGTGTCTTTTATTTGTTCAACCTCTTCATCAAACGATAGTGCAATCGATGTCTTGACGAATTCAATAGCAGGTATATTAAAGGTTTGAAAGACGAGCGCTAACCCTTGAATCAACACAACGAGTGCCAACAACAACCCAATCAGTTTCATATCTTTTGATAACGTTAACGGCGTTTTTTTCTTTCGGCCTTGTTGACGTTCTTCTCTGATGATGTCGATCATCTCTTCATGCGTGAGTGGTTCAAATAAATCCGCATCAATCATCTCTTGTTTCACTTGACGTAAATAGGCTTGTTCTTCTTGGCGCTTTTTCTCTTGTTCCATGTCTCTTTGTTTTTGACGTTCAGCACGCCATTGTTGTTTGCGCATCATTTCTTCTGGTGTCTCTTGTTTACTTATTTGATTTTGTTTTTGGTTTTTATCGTCAGTTGTCATCATTTTCACCCTTATTTCCCGGGAAATTTATCTTATCCTACAACTTTGCTCATTTTTCTCATCTATCTCACCCCATCAAGTCTAACACAAATAATGCGTGATTACGCTTTCTAGCTAGGTGAATGTGTCTAACTTTTCAGTAAAGTCTTGATTTTATCCCCTTTTTTAACTATGATAGTAAAAAATAGCGAGGGGGATTTTTCTATATGTTACTAGAAGATATTTTACAACATAATCATGTCTTTGTAGAGAACAAAGACTACGAAGCCTACGTAACGAATAGTGTACCAGATAAACACGCGGTCATTCTGACCTGTATGGATACACGATTAACAGAGTTATTACCAAAAGCGATGAACTTTAAAAATGGTGATGTAAAAATCCTAAAAACAGCCGGTGCCATCATTAAAAATCCATATGGGTCTGTGATGCGCAGTATTTTAGTGGCTGTCCATGCCTTACAAGCAGATGAAGTGTATGTTGTCGGTCATCATGACTGTGGTATGAGTAGTTTAGATGCGGATAACTTTATTGAACATATGAAAGTCCACGGCATTGACGAAGAAAAAATCAACAACTTACCGGTCGATGCCCATGAATGGTTTGAAGGATTTGACTGTGTAGAAGCATCCGTTAAAAGCTCCGTTGATTTAATTGAGAATCATCCACTCCTACCAGATGACATTCCTGTTCACGGCCTCGTGATTGACCCGAAAACAGGGAAGCTTGATGTCGTGATCAACGGCTATCAGTAACGAACAGCAAACATAAGCCAAACAAACACATAAACAAACGAAAAAGAGACCCAGCGGGTCTCTTTAGTT
>NZ_BAXD01000053.1:0-11908 GCF_001310395.1 Halolactibacillus sp. JCM 19043 | reverse complement strand
CAGAATGCGTGTTTGTCACTTCAAAAATATTCAAAAAGAAGCGATTCATCACCCACCTAGTGCTAACGCACTTGAGGAAGGTGTCTTCTCGCTCTAAAACGATAAAAATTAAAGGTGCCAGTGAATCTATTTAGTGAACATATTCAGTCACTAAAAATCCGCTTCACTCACACCTCATAGTATTTGTCTTATTAATAATACATGCTAAAAATATAGGCCGTTGTTTTTCAAGTAAGTTACTTATTCACAACGATTTTCTGTCGGTACTTAGACGGCGTATTGCCTACAATTTTCTCAAACTGCGTAACGAAGTAATCGGAACTACCAAAACCAACCGCTTCTGCAACTTCATAAACCTTTAGATCCGTTTGACGTAAATGTTCTTTTGCCTTTTCAATCCGCACCTGCAATAAGTAATCTTTAAAGTACACACCGTAGGTTTTCTTAAATAGTTGACCTAAATAAACGGGGTTCATGTAGAATTGATTCGCTAACCGTTTGAGCGTTAGATTTTCATTAAAATGCCGATCAATATACCGCTTTACTTTATAAATCTCACCGTTATATTTCGCTTTATTTAAAGCCGCTAGCTGTTTTGCACGTGTCGTTAAAAAGCGCATTAATGCTTCTACTAGTTCAGATAAGGTATGTTCATCGTTAAGTTCATCTAAAAACGAACGCTCCGTTGATACTTTTTTATCCATCGCTTTTTTAAACCGTTGATCAATCGCTTGATCCATTTGATATAAAAACAGTTGGACATGTTTAACAGAAATATAGTTTTCTTGAATGGCCATTTTAAGTTGATGAACTGTTTCTTTAATCTTATCAGGATTGTTTTCTTCTACATGTTCCATTAACTCGGTAAAAAGACTGGCATCTAGTTCTCTGTTTTCTGTCAGCAACTGTTCTTTTGACGCTGTCATTAATATTGGCGCGTCATTCTCTATGATATAACGATGTTTCTTCAAACGTTGGGCCGACTGGTATGATGCTTGTATACCGCTTAACCCTTCCCCGCGAACACCTACATAAATAAAGACAGATTGTTGAATGGCCGATTCAATCATCGCTTTAAAATGATCAAAGAACCAGGTAAGTTCATTATCGTTTTTCGGTAAATAGCGTTGTTCTAAAATTAAACCATAACCTTCTCGTTCAATCGGATGAATAAACAAATCATCGGCTCCAATAAAGTGAGTAATCGCATGTTGAATCTGTTCATCGATGGCGGTATTAGCAGTCCTTGACCTGACATCAATCAGGACATAACGCAAGTCTGTTTCGGAGTCTTTCAACAAGACATCTGCTTCTTCTCTTGTCGGTTGATTACCTTCTAATACGACACGTTGAAATAAGCGATGGTTTATAAATGCTTGATTTGTTTGAATCGCCATTCGCTCTTCATATATTTCTCTTGATAGCTTTTGTAATGTTTCTTCGATTTCTTTTTTATTTACTGGCTTAAGAATAAAGTCTACAACACCTAACCGTACCGCTTGTTGAGCATACTGAAAATCATCATATCCACTGATTAAGACAAATTTAGGTTGGTGTTTGGCGTGTTGTTTTACTTGTTTGATCAGTTCAATCCCATCAAAAACTGGCATACGAATATCGGTGAACACGACATCCGGTTCCTCTTTTATAATGAGCGATAAAGCATCCTCCCCGTTATCCGCTTCACCGACCACTCGATAATCGACTGATTTCCAATCAATTAGTGCGAGCATCCCCTTCCTTACAAAGTGCTCATCATCAACAATGACTAACTTATGCATCGTTCTACCCCCATTCATTATTGTAAGCGTTGTCATAATGGTATAATGTGAAACCCATCGCTGTCTTAACTGCTTTTCGTATTATTAGTTTAACCGTTGTACAAAGTTAATGTCAATCTTTTCTCAATAATTGTATGACATTTTTATCATTCCCTTTACTTCTTCTAGTTAAAATCTTTAGTTTTTTCAATTTATTCTTTATTCTTTAGAGTCACAGACCTCACACTCATTCTATAGACTGTAGTTAAAGCCACCGATAGAAAGGAAGATGATTATGTTAATAGTAAAAGACGTCGTGGACTATATCAAACAAGGACTAGTCTTACCTAACAATAGTGTCGATGATGTGTTGTATGGTGATATAAACGATAGTGTATCGGGAATTGCGGTTATGTTTATGCCGACCATACGTGCATTACAAGAAGCCAAACAGTTGAATTGTAACTTCGTTCTCACACATGAGGGTATATTCTTTCATCACTGGAAAAAACCCCATACGATGGACGCTGTACATATTGAAAAAGAAGCAATGATGGAAGAGCTTTCGATGAGTATTTTTCGGTTTCATGATCTTATTCATATGTATTCACCCGACATGATTACTGAAGCATTAACGCATACACTCTTCCCTCGAGTGCAGAAAAAAGACATTTATTCAACCTATACCGTTATTGAATTACCACAAGCGGCGTCCTTTTCGTCTCTGCGTACACATATTAAAGCAACTCTGCGACTAGATCAGTATCGTTATGTTGGCCAAGACCATCATCAGATTAAACGTATTGGTCTATTCGTTGGTTACCGTGGCAACGGTGAACATGTTATTCCAACATTTGAGCGAGACCAGATTGATTTAGCCATTTATGGTGAGGGATTTGAGTGGGAAACACCTGAGTATGTCCGTGACTCACTAGAGACGAAGCACCCAAAAAGTTTAATCGTATTAGGTCATTACGAATCGGAATCACCTGGCATGGAACTGTTCGCGAAGAAGCTTGCTAACACATTTTCTGACATTCCCGTGCATTATATTGACTCACACTCACCTTTTTCATACGACTAAAAAAGCCACACTAACGTTTGGGCAGTTATAAAAAGCACCGTACCTACTTCAAATTGAAGTAGGTTACCGTGCTTTTTCACTTCCATTTAACCTGTTTTTCTTATCATTTATTGTATAACATCATTATACAGTAAATTGTCTTCATCATTAAAATGAACAATTTTTAAATGGTGATCATCTTTAATATAAATACTCTTATATTCCTTTGTACCTTCTTCCGTTTGGAATAATATCACTCTATTTCCTCTATTATCTGTTTCAACTATGCCTTCATATAAATTTAAATCTAATTCTTTTGATAAGATATCAAATTCTTCATACGCTTTTAAATGTTCGTTATCCACTGTGTTGCTATCATCCGTTGTACTATGATTCTCATCATTCTCTTGAGTAACATTATTCTCCTCTTGGTTATTGTTTGGCATCGCTTCATCTTCTGTATCAGTTGAACAACTAACCAAAACAAGCAAACTAAACAAGACTATAATAATTTTTTTCATAAATTCCACCCCTTCAATTTGTCATTATAGCATACATACGAGTTAATGAAGATTGAAACACCTGATAAGATATTACCAATTGAGAACATTCGACTTATTACGTTAATTTTTAATACGTTTAGTCAACCACCCGTGACTCAAGCCATGAGTCTTCTTTACTCCGCGCTAATCTCCATACCACGATTTTTCACACCAAGGAATACGGACAATCTAATTAGCCACAAGAACAAGCGAAAGACAGAAAAGCCTTTATTCCGACATCGGAACAAAGACTTTTATTTAGGTATTCTATTTATTTTCAAGCTTAATAATCAGAATCTGCTTTTCCGCCAGACACAATTTCTTTCCCACTGCTTGCACCTATACGCGTAGCTCCTGCTTCAATCATCGCTAGAGCGCCCGCGCGGTCACGTACACCGCCACTTGCTTTGACACCGATATCAGGTCCAACGGTTTGACGCATCAGTTTAATGTCTTCTACTGTTGCCCCACCTGTTGAGAAGCCGGTTGATGTTTTAACGTAGTCAGCACCAGCCGCTACCGCAAAGTCACATGCTTTTACTTTCTCAGCATCTGTTAAGAGGCTTGTTTCAATAATCACTTTGACTAACGCTTTTCCTTTTGCTGCTTCAACGACGTGACGAATATCTCTTCGACTAAGTCATCTTGACCATCTTTTAAGGCGCCAATATTGATCACCATATCAATTTCTGTCGCCCCATTTTCAATGGCGTTGGTTGTTTCAAAGGCTTTAACTTTTGATGTTGTCGCCCCTAACGGGAAGCCGATGACCGTACATACATCGACGTCAGAATCTTTTAATTCTTTGGCCGCTGTCTCTACCCACGTTGGGTTCACACAGACAGAATAAAAGTTATAGGCCTTTGCTTCCTGACAAAGCGTGACAATTTGCTCTTTTGTTGTATCAGCTTTTAAAGCTGTATGATCAATATATTGTGCTAAATCTTTACTCATGTTTTTTTGCCTCCTCATCACTATATAAATCATCCGATAAAAATGCCCCTGGTAAGAGAGCATCTACTGTTGTTTCTAACACATCACCGTGTAAGTTCGTTAAAATGACTGGCATTTTAGGTTCACAAAGTTCACTAATCACTTGTCGACACACACCACAAGGTGACACAGGACGATCGGTATCTGCCACAACCGTCAAGGATTCAAAATGATGCTCTCCTTCACTGTAGGCAGAAAAGAGTGCACTACGCTCCGCGCAGTTACACGCTGAATAAGCCGCATTCTCGATGTTACACCCATGATAGACTTTACCTGATTTGGCTTTTAACGCCGCACCTACTTTAAATTTTGAATAGGGCACATACGCCTTATCCCTAGCTTTCTTTGCTTCTTGTATCAATGTTTGATCAGTCATAAACCGTTAGCTCCTTTATCTTGTCCTTAACCGCACTTACCCCCGAATATACAAGAGCGAGTATGTATAACTCGCTCTAACAAACATTACGCGTTCACTTTACCTAGAATAGTTTTCACGAAACGTAAGAAGTCTTCTCGTACTTTTTCCGTTGTTTCAATGACTTCTTCATGGTTTAATGGTTGATCTAAAATACCGGCGGCCATATTTGAGATACATGAAATACCTAAGACGTCTAAGCCAACATGGCGAGCCACAATGACTTCTGGTACCGTTGACATACCAACAGCATCGCCACCTACTTTTTGTAGCATCTTAATTTCAGCCGGTGTTTCATAAGTGGGTCCAGTGTTCCACACATAAACGCCTGTCTTTAAGTCTAGTGATAATTCTTCTGCGACATCCTTAGCAAGACCTTGAAGTTTGCGATCATATGCTTGAGATAGATCCGGGAATCGAACACCTTGCTCATTATCATTTGGTCCCATTAATGGATTTTGACCGGTATTATTAATATGGTCAGTAATCAGCATTAAGTTACCCGGTTCAAACGATTCATTGACACCGCCTGCGGCATTAGTCACAAATAATTTTTCCACACCAAGTTGTTTCATTACGCGTACCGGGAAAGTGACCGCATCAAGACCATAACCTTCATAGAAGTGGAAACGGCCTTGCATCGCAATCACGCTGATGCCTTCTAACTCTCCAATAACGAGCTGACCGGCGTGCCCTTCTACCGTAGAAACCGGAAATCCTGGAATCACATCATATTTTATTTTAACCGGGTGCTCGATTTCATCTGCCAACATCCCGAGGCCAGAACCGAGAATGAGACCCACATGTGGCTTTTCGCTTAATTGCTTTTGAATAAACGCTGTTGCTTCTTGTAGTTGTGTCATTTTGCTCCTCCTTAACGATTGTTATTACTTTTATTCCTTCTATTCACATGTCTATCTGTTACTATTTTATCTCATCTAAGAAACTCTTACCATACTTCGGCATGTCCACGCCAAAGTTTTCGGCAATCGTTGCACCAATATCAGCAAATGTTTCACGGATAGGTAAGGCTTTACCTGATGTAATACCCTTATGGTGAACAATCAGTGGCACATATTCACGTGTATGATCGGTACCGTGATGGACCGGATCATTCCCATGGTCTGCGGTAAGGATGAGTAAATCATCTTCTTTAAGTTTTTCTAATACTTCTGGCAAACGTTCATCGAACGTTTCAAGCGCTTCTCCGTAGCCTTTAGGGTCCCGACGATGGCCATACTTCGCATCAAAATCAACAAGATTCAAGAAATTCAATCCATGGAAGTCATCATCAATGGATTGAATGAATTTCTCCATACCATCATCATTATCTTTCGTACGAATTGATTGGGTAACACCTTCACCATCATAAATATCAGAAATTTTACCTAAAGCAACGACATCAAACCCACCATCGTCTAGCGCATTCATAACGGTGCGACCAAAAGGTTTTAAAGCATAATCATGACGGTTAGATGTACGTTCGAACGCGCCTGGTTCACCGACAAATGGACGGGCGATAATCCGACCGACCATATACTTATCATTCATTGTCATTTTACGAGCTGTTTCACAAATCTCATAGAGTTCTTCTAATGGCACAATCTCTTCATGTGCCGCAATTTGTAAAACTGAATCAGCTGACGTGTATACAATTAAATCACCGGTTTTCATATGTTCCTCACCAAGTTCAACTAGGATTTCTGTTCCTGATGCTGGTTTATTACCAATAATACCACGACCTGTTTTTTCTTTTAATTCATCTAATAAATCATCCGGGAAGCCATCAGGGAATGTTTGGAACGGTTGATCAATGTGAAGGCCCATAATCTCCCAGTGACCTGTCATCGTATCTTTCCCATTTGATGCTTCCTGCATTTTTGTATAATGTGCTAAAGGTTGTGCTGCTTTTTCAATCCCTTTGATTTCTCTAATATTACTTAACCCTAATCGACCCATTGTTGGCATATTTAATCCATTCATACTTTCAGCAATATGCCCGAGTGTATCTGCACCCACATCATCAAACTGTTCGGCATCTGGTGCTTCACCAATACCAACTGAATCCATCACAACTAAAAAGATGCGCTTAAATTTTTCTACCATATTTCTTCATCCTTTCTGTTTTTCCTTATAGATAGTTTGTTCATCACGCTTTCACTTCACACACAAACAGATTCGTTATGTTTAACCGGTAGCGACACCCATTAAACAACTGATAAGTTATTAACTAAAAAAGGCGCGTAAGTATTCGGCGACAACGCCACCAAAATACACACCAAACACACCGACTACTGCTGAAAATACAGGTGGTGCAGGTAAAGGTAACTTTAAGAATTTAAATAATATCCCTACAAGCAGCCCTGAGAATAACGCCAAAAAGATTTCTTTCATGATTGGTCTCCTTATCTTTAAATAGTGATTATTTTCAATTACCACTGTGATTATTTCTGTATATGCTGGTTACAATTTCTGTATATTATTCGGTTATGACGTCATAAATAAGCACGCGTGCTTCTGGTTTGTCAGCGTGCATACGATAGGCGTTTCTCACTTTATCTTCTACTTCTTGTGTCTCTTCTTTGTTCGTATGCAAGGTGACAAGAACATCGCCTTTTTCAACGTAGTCGCCGACTTTTTTGTGTAACACAAGTCCAACAGCTAAATCAATTTCTGACTCTTTTGTCATTCGACCCGCGCCTAACATACCTGCAGCAATCCCTACTTCATCTGCAATAATTTCTTGTACATAACCCGATGTTTTTGCCGTAATTTCTTTTGTCATCTTAGCTTGTGGCAATAAATCAGGATGATCAATGACTGAAGCATCTCCACCTTGTCCTTCTACAAACACTTTAAAGGTGTCAAGCGCTCGTCCTGATTCAATCGCTTCTACAAGCATTGCGCGTGCTTCATCAATCGAGTCTGCCTTATTCGCTAAATGCACCATATGACTCCCTAACGTGAGACATAGCTCGGTCAAATCTTCTGGTCCATGGCCATTTAACGTATCAATGGCTTCTTTTACCTCTAAAGCATTCCCTACCGCAAAACCAAGCGGTTGATTCATATCAGAAATGACGCCAATCGTTTGACGTCCAGCACCGTTACCGATACCGACCATGGCTTTTGCGAGTGCTCTCGCATCGTCTAAGTTTTCCATAAAGGCACCTGAACCTGTCTTGACATCTAGGACAATCGCATCCGCACCTGAGGCGATCTTCTTACTCATGATTGAGCTTGCGATGAGGGGAATGGAATTAACCGTTGCGGTAACATCACGTAAGGCATACAGTTTTTTATCCGCTGGTGTTAAGTTACCACTTTGGCCGACAACCGCGACTTTATTTTTATTAACCAAATCATTAAATGTTTGACCATCTAGTTCAACTTGGAATCCTTTAATTGATTCTAATTTATCAATGGTTCCTCCCGTATGCCCGAGACCACGACCTGACATTTTCGCGACAGGCACACCGACACATGCGACAAGTGGCGCAAGAATGAGCGTTGTTGTATCACCCACACCGCCTGTTGAGTGTTTATCTACTTTAATGCCCTCAATACCTGATAAATCAACGGTATCACCACTGTTGACCATCGCCATGGTTAAGTTAACCCGTTCATCCGTTGTCATATCTTGAAAATACAAAGCCATCGCCATTGCTGACATTTGATAATCTGGAATCTCATCTTTGGTATACCCTTCAATCATAAAGTCAATTTCTTCTTTAGTTAAAGCTTCACCATCACGCTTTTTCGCGATTAAATCTACCATTCGCATTGTTTCATCCATCCTTTCATATCTTCACATGTTCTTATCACAACATTTTTCTGACGATGATGTCACGTTCTATTTTTAGTGTACTAGGAGAGTAGTCAGACCACATTAAAGGTATACCCTGATTTCAGTCTAATTTATCCTGAAATATTCGATATCACTTATAGTGATCGCTATTTTATCTATATCTATTCATTATCATCGTTTTTTGATAGGACGTCCAACCTCTTGCTGGTTAATGAAATCCCTTACATATGTCCTACCTCTCCATTATATTAGTAAGACGTCCAACAAGTCAATGGTTATGACACATCTTCTAAAAAAATTATACTTCCTTTCAAATCATTCGCTAAATCCTAGTTACATCACCTATTGCCTGACTCACCTTTAACACTTGTAGTCATCCTTTCACTTATCATAGGTCTTATTTATTTCGAATTCGAGACTTTTTCCTTGCATTGACGACTCAAACCTTTTACATTAATAACAATCATTAATTTAATTAAGGAGTGATTATACATGACGATGAGCAACTATCGTATTCATCCTACGAACGGATTGGAATTTGGTATATACACACTGGGAGACCATTTAATGGATCCCGAAACCGGCACGAGACTATCAGCTAAAGAAAGGCTGAATCAGATTATTGAACTCGCTAAATTAGCTGACGAGGCTGGTCTTGACTTTTTTAGTGTTGGTGAGAGTCATCAAGACTTTTTTGTGACACAAGCCCACACCGTTGTCTTATCTGCGATCGCGCAAGTGACAAACAACATCAAGCTTGGTTCATCTGCGACGATTCTCTCGACCTCAGACCCCGTAAGTGTATGAAGACTTCGCGACGATTGATTTGTTATCAGACGGACGGGCTGAAATTATTGCCGGTCGCGCTTCAAGAGTAGGGTTATTTGATTTACTTGGCTATGACCTTCATGACTATGAAGGATTATTTGAAGAAAAATTTGCTTTACTAAATAAGATTAATCAGGAAGCTTACGTCACGTGGAAAGGTGACTACCGTAAAGAACTGAATAACGCCCATGTCTTGCCACGCGCTGAAGAACCTTTACCGATTTGGCGTGCTGTCGGTGGTACCCGTAGCAGCGCCATTAAAGCGGGAAGAATGGGCGTGCCGATGCATTTAGCCATGCTTGGCGGTCCGGTATCAACGTTTCAATCGGTCATTGATGCCTACCGCGAATCACTAAACCAAAGTGGCTTTGACTCCCGTCATTTCCCAGTCGGAACTGCCGGTTTCTTTCACGTTGCCGAAACGACGCAACAAGCTCAAAAAGACATGTATCCGTATATTAATGAAGGGATGAAAAGAACAAATGGACAAGGTTTCCCGAAACAAGCCTTTGCATTAGGAAAAGATAAACATAACGTCATGAACATTGGGAGTGTCGACGAAGTGACTGAAAAAATTCTCTATCAACACGATGTCTTTAAGCATCAGCGTTATATTGGTCAAATGGACTTTGGTGGCGTCCCTTTTAAACAACTGATGAGAAATATTGAGTATTTAGGCGAGAAAATTATACCGAAGGTTAAAAAATACACACGAATACAGGAGGAATTATAATATGCATGTCGTTATTCTATCTGGCTCAACGGTCGGATCAAAAACAAAGACCGCGATGCTGGCAGTTGAAAAAGTGTTGCAGCAGCGTAAAGACTTAACTATTGAGTTGATTGATT
The DNA here is from genome assembly GCF_001310395.1 of Halolactibacillus sp. JCM 19043. Taxonomy (NCBI): domain Bacteria; kingdom Bacillati; phylum Bacillota; class Bacilli; order Caryophanales; family Bacillaceae; genus Halolactibacillus; species Halolactibacillus sp. JCM 19043. Next base: position 1,650 of record NZ_BAXD01000053.1, on the reverse strand, counting down.
TAAAAGATTACGACCTCGTTTTTAGCGACGGTCGACATTATCTTGATTATACCGGTGACACAAAAATAGTCACTGAAAAATTAATGCAGGCCGATATATTGATGATTGGTACGCCGATTTTCCAGGCGTCCATACCTGGCACACTTAAGAATGTCTTCGATTTATTACCAACCAAGGCGCTAGAGAAAAAAGTAGTGGGGCTTGTCGTTACCGCTGGTTCAGCGAAACATTATCTCGTGATTGAACAACAGTTGAAACCCATCTTAAGCTATATGAAAGCTGTCGTCTCAAGTAATTATGTCTTTATCGAGGAACAAGATTTCCATCTTAAATCTATCGTCAACGATGATGTTCACTTTAGAATACAAACACTCGTAGAGGATACGCTCTTATTAAAAGAAGCTTATGATGAGATGTGGAAGAAAAAAGAGGATCAGTATGATTTTTAAGTGCGAATCATAGAAACACTAAGAGGCGTAAAACAACATTATTTTACGCCTTCTTTTATAATTGATGGAGGACCATCCTCTGACGTCCAACCAGTTAAACCATCCGTTTTCTAAATACGTTAAAACTCACTTGGTCTGACCGGAAGAAATTAAGTGAATACAAAATAGGGTGGTCATCTAAATCGTAGTGAATTTGTTTTAATACAAGTAACGGTATATCACGGTCACATTCTAAGATTTTCGATATGTCTTGATGATAACCAATGGTGTTAATATCTGCTTTTGCATAACTAATCGTAATACCAGCATCTCGCTGCAGGGCGTCAAAAATCGATTCACCTTTAATCTCAAAATCATTTGAGAGTTTGTGTTCAGGCATTTTATCAATACAGTAGACGAGTGGTTCACCGTCAGCTTTACGTAACCGCTTCACTAAATAAACACGCTCATCTGTTTCAAGTTCCAACTCTTCACGATCATCACTATGCGGTTCAACATACCCAGTTGATAACCACTCCGTGCTCGGTTCTTTCCCTTCACGTTTAATCATATCGGTAATACTGAAAAGTTCTTCTAGTCCGCCTTTAAATTGTGGTTTACGATTAACAAACGTACCGACACCGTGTTTTCTTAAAATGATATTTTCTTCTTCTAATATACGTAACGCTTCTCTTAACGTATTTCGAGACACACGTAATTGTTTTGAAAATTCCATTTCAGAAGGCAATCTTTCTCCTGGTTCCAGTTCACCACTATGTATTTTTTCTTTAATCTGTTCAATCACGAGAAGATAGCGCGGGGTTTGGTAATTATACTCCATAAAAGTGCCTCCTTTTCTTTCAATTAGTTATTCGTTTATTGATGGCGCTTTCACGTCATCACCACTATCATTATAGCATGAACTTCTAGTCAACAGAACAACAGATTTTACTACTATGTGAATTATTTTCATTCACATCCATTTTGAACTACCCCCACCTAACATTCTAACGAATGTTTGAGGAAGGAGATTCCATAAGGACACCCTAAAGGCGACCCATGCTCATTCAACTAAGCATAGGTTTTTCTACTCTCCAACCGCCGTAAACCTATTTTCTCAACATCTGTTAAAGCATGTCGGTGAAATAGTGTATTCCAGGAACACAACTTACTTTGGTCGAATCGTTCTGTCTGTTAGAACGCATGCGTTCTAACAAAAGAC
>NZ_BAXD01000052.1:0-12383 GCF_001310395.1 Halolactibacillus sp. JCM 19043 | reverse complement strand
TTATACTTATATAAGCGATTTGAAAAAATAGCCTTCATGCCCATGAAACCCACCCTCTCTTTGTTTTGTGACGGTCACTGTTAGTGCTTTAATTATAACACGCGGAATATACGTTTGTCACTTCAAAAATATTCAAAACAAGCGATTCATCACCCACCTAGTGCTAACGCACTTGAGGAAGGTGTCTTCTCGCCCTAAAGCGATAAATTCAAATTGATACCGCTGATTGTTCGGCGATGAATCTCCTTCTGTCTTAATTAAAACGGTTAGATAGTATAGGTAATACTTACGCTCTAACGTTTGAATCTCTATCTCTTGAAGTTTAGCTTTTGGATAGCGTTCTATTATCAACCTCGAGGTCGCGAGACTGTTTGAAACAGCGGATGTTAAAAGTTCTTCATGCTTATGTTCCGATTTAGCGCTTTTAAAACACGGGATGATTAACATTCATTATGAAACATTGGCATCTCGTGAATACTATGAATACAAAAACACCTCCGATTTTATAGCTACTTGGGGCGTGTATGATAAATATTCTGGAAACTATATGTATTCAACTACTACTTCGCAAAAAGGTGTCTTCAATATTTCCTGGAAACGAGTTAAGCAATCTAAATTAAGAAGCCATCTGCCAAGAAAGAAACTCTTCCAGCTAGTTTTTTAGCTCAATATATCAAGGACATGATGATAACGAAAGCATTAAACATGACATGTAAAACAATGGCTGTAAATATATTTTTTTCTTTTAAGTATAGAAAAATTGTTCCTAATGATAGAAACACTACTTGCATCATCGCCAATAAATTCCCATTATGCATATGTCTATGACCGTAGACAAAGAGTAATACAGAAATTACGCCTAAAACTATTTTCCCCATTTTTGAATCTGTTACACTTAAAAATAAGTATCTATAAATTAATTCTTCTCTTAACGGAGCAATGATTATAGCAGCAAACAAAAACTCAATAGTATAGTTTTGAGATGCCACTTCAAAACTATCAAATACAAGCGTCATATAGATATATATCGTCAATATCAAAACAATCAAAGTTAATAAGGTTTTTTTAATCATTGAAAGATTTAGTTCTTTTAGTGATTGGTCTAATTCTTGCCTACAAAATAAGTATATAATTAAAATCATAATCAAATTTAAAAAGAATTGATCATTCTCTAACAAAGCAAGAAAGACCGTACTTCTCATTACTCCAAAGTTGATTTTAAAATAGATAATAACCCAAATAGACAATAGAATGATTTTTTTGAGACGTAAATTAATTCGGTTTGCCTTCATCATATTTTCACATTGACCGCCTTCCTAGTTAGCTGAAAAATATTGTGGCGCTTTTTTCTGTTAATCCATTTTTGCTCAAAATTAATGAATGAGTGACGTTGTTCACCAAATAAGACATGGTAAATAAACCTTGTACTCCGTTGTCTCAATCTTGCTTCGAGTGTTATTTGAACCACTAAGTAACCGTTGATCCAGCTCTAAGTCCATATTAACAGTACCCCTTTCATGTCCTTCGTCTTTTACTGATTGTTTATTGTTAATTCAAGATTCAAAGTTCGCTTTAAACTGCTTGGCATCATCTGGTTGCCGGGCTCGATTGCATGCGAGCAGAGCGACAGTCAAGTGACACTAAGCTAGCAGTGTTAATATAAGCATTTAAAATACTAAGAAGCGATAGCCCGAGTTTCGCTCCTTAAAAAAGTTGTACAGTTTTGTGCTGACATACCAATTTATAGAAATCAGTAAAACATACATTGTTAAAATACTTAAAATAAAACCTAACCCTGATAGAAATAAAATCAGTGTCGACATTATAAGTTAACCCCACCCATTATTTTTGTTACTGTCACGTTGGTCGAATCAATTTTGCGAATAATCCTTTAATATAAAGAGCCTCTGCTCCAAAAATAAACGCTATTTGAAGATGTACCATCTATTTATCAATAAAAAAATTCTTATGGAAATTTTCTAATCTGTAATATTAGATAACTTTTTCTTATTAAGAATATGCTTTTTAATTTGATAAATAAGAAATAAGACGCCGATTAAAAGTATACCTTTTAAAAACTCAGGAGCATCAAGTATCGCTAATAAATAAATTGCTAACAGACCAAATAATTGAACAAAGATAAACTTTCCCTTTGGTTCTTGTTTTCTTAAGAAGAGAAATATGTACACAATACTAAATGATATAATCATCATATAGTTACCTTCACTAAGTTGGAAATATAAAGCGAACAATAATGTAACTGAACCCATGAGAAACCAAGATACCTTAAAGTACTCTGAACTGCCTTTCTTTTCTTGTTCTGACATTGTTAATTCTTTGAAGTTTATCATGTTCTCTAGCGTCATTATGTGAAAATCAATTAGAAAGATGCCTAATATCGTTAGATAAAAAAATATAGAGTTCAGTTGATTTTCGGCAATTATGGGTTGAATGAGGAATAAGGTTGTCTTTAAGAGAATGAATCCAACATAAATTTTTTGATTCTGATATTTTTTAAACAATGCATAACAAATCAGTTGAAAAAATAGGAATCCTGGCCATACAATAAATACAATTAAAAAGGCTTTTAGACCTTCTATATCTTCTAGGGATGGGTACAACATATTAGCATATATGAACGCCCAAATACTGCTGATAATTAATAATAATGATCTTGGTTTCAATACGCCTATCTCCTCGCTTAATTATTTATATCTCCCAAAAGTTTTATCTCTCTAAATTACTACTTAACTGTTCCAGTTAGACCAGGGACTACAGCCCAACTCACACCTATGTCCCACTTAACACCTTTCCCTCGAGAGTATGCAGTAACTAAATTAGATCCAACCACTGCAGCCTAGCTAACCATCCACGTCCCTAAAGCTGCCCCGCCCATCGTCCCAATTTGACCAAATTGAGTCCCATTCGTTTTCTAAGGTCGTTGAGTTTAATGGCTAAAAAACATTATTCACTTGAATAAGAAAGCTAGTATAAAATTCAAAAGAACACCAAAACATAGAAAGAGAAATATATATAGTATTTTATTCCCAAATAAAGAAGGGAGAATCCACTTCGATCCTTTTTTCTTACAATCCATTTTAAAAGATATATAAAATAAGGGTAATGATAAGATAATGGTCGCATAACTGATAATCAAAACCATTATAGGATAATCATTATTCCAATGATGGTTGTCAGGTATAAATATATTGTCAGCAATTAACAGAATGAACCCTAAAATTAAATATAACCATGACGATTCAGACAATCTTTTCATACTCTTCTAACTAAATGAGCACCAAACCCAAATATACTCCATGATTTAGATTGAAACTTATTATACCTCGCCATGAAAGTGATGGAAGCCGCTGCAGCTCCTACATTTATAGCAGCACTTATAAATGATACTTTTGCTCCTGCTAGAATTAGTATTGCTCCAACTCCCCCCACGCCTGTTGAAGCTAAAGCACCAGCAGCTACAGCTGATTTTCCGGCTGAAATGGTTGACCGTGTTAAACTGGCCAGCATACTGCTAACTTCTCGCCAACCACTATAGCCAGAATAAGTCTGCCCCCCACCATCTAAATACGTCATTTCTTCTTCAATTGTTACATAATTTTCTGGTAATACCATTTCCGTTTTTCTACACTCCTTTCATGTCCTTCGTCTTTTACTGATTGTTTATTGTTAATTCAAGATTCAAAGTTCGCTTTAAACTGCTTGGCGTCATCGATATCAAAACGAGTAAAATGTCTTTGTGACAACAGATAACCACTTAATATGATAAAGATAATTGCACTTAATCTATTTTTTCTAGGTTTTTTTTACAGGATTTAAGAATTTACTGCCAATAATAACAATTAAAAAAAATATCCACATCCCAACTTTAGAAACAATGGTCCCAAATATATATGTTAGAACTATAATTATTGCGGAATATACTATGAGGGTTAAAGCGAATAGCTTATAGTTTCTTAAAGTCTTAGTAAAGTCATATTCTGCTCTGTCAGGCTCATAGACATGGTATACAAGCAGAAAAATAATAGCATTTTTTTCAGAAATAACATTGTAAATCAATTCCATTAAAAGTGATATGCCAAAAACTACATAAAAAAATTCCAAACTACTTATGTTGCCCAATATACAGCACTCCCTTAATAGTTTATTATAAGACGGATAACCAAATAAATATAATTTATCCATGACGGTTTCTTTTTTCCGGTCTTTTAGAATTTCTTTCGATCGGAGCTACTTTTTGCCCCCAGCATCGTCTTTATATTCATCAATCGCTGTAATTTTTGGTAACCGTTTGGTTTACCTTAACATCGGAGCACAAATTTGATCGTAACGACGCATAATCGTCGTTGGAGAGGTGCCAAAACGAGAAGCAACATCCTTAGAGCTCTTTCCTTGAATCCATTCAACCCCCATGGCCTGACTAAATTCTATAGATTGTCTTTGGTACCGCTCCTCGAGGGTATTATCTTCATGGAACCGTTTTTGGCATGCTTCATTTTCACAACAATAGTGACGTTTACGGTAAAATAAAATTGTCTGTCTATCAAAAATAAGGTGATGTTGAATTTTTTGGATCAGATAATCATGGACTTTTTCTGTTACTTGGTTACAGCTCGGACAATGATGAGGAACACGCACTAACTCAACATGAAGTTGATAATGGCCTTCTTACTCGACTGATTTTGTCATCGTAACCTCTTCTAAATTAAAGCCATGAATAATAAAATTAAAGTCTCAAATCGAATTCTTTTGTGCTTACTTACAAACCAATCAATCTTTAAATAAATTCAAAAATAGCAGTCGATACATAGCGAACGTGAATACAAAAAGAAAAGCTATTTCATATAATATATTTGATATACTCATCAAATTTATAAATTTATAGCTAGCATGATTTGTACTAGTACACAACAATAATGAAGCTAATAACTCGATTTTTCTCATCGGGCCATGGAAGATATTTTCTGTTTTGAACAGATTAAATGTCTCTCTAAATTTAGTAGCATTTATCCCTTTGTATAGACCAATAAGTACCGAAACAATCAAAATTAAAAATGTAATTTCTATCTCCGCTTCAGAGTTTATGAATGTATAAATGTTGAGTAATACTAAACAGAATATAAGTATGAAAGGTTTAGTATATTTTTATTAGATATCATATAGTAACCGCCTTTAACCAGCTAATACCAAGAATAAAAATGCCTAGATTGACTTTTCCAAGTTCCTTTTTCATGGAATAGCCTACAATTCCCACCATATTCCGCACCTTATTACTTAAATTAACGTAAAGACCTACACCCCCATCCAAACACATTATTTTTTCCTGCTCAATCTACACATCATTTCTGGATAATAACATTTCAATTTAAATTCACTATTAAACAATTTAATTATTAACTTCATTTTTAATGTATTTGAAGTAAATAAAAAGCAACAAAATAATTTGTAAAACCAATAAAATAAATAGCATGATCATTCACTTTAAAAACGGACTATCTAAAGTAAATTGGCTACTATTAATATAGTTTAGAGCACCACCAGTTATCAGTATTGAGATAACCGTTATAATAAAAACAACGCTATAGTATTTATTCATAATAATTTACCACAGAGCATTCAAAGAGCCATTGTTTGGTTTTGTATCATTTCTATCAAAAATAGTAGTTACTGCCGCACCAACAGAAAAATATAAAAAACCATTAATGGCTCCTAAAACAAGCCCTGTCAAGGTATTTGCAACTCTAGTACTAACAAATCGAATTAATACATTATTAAACGTTTTTCTAGATGCTGCAGAGCCATTACGCCTAATAAGCGGCATTAATAATTTGACCCCACCCCCACCAATTAATACTGCTATCCCAGTATTAATTGCCATGTAAACCGGCCATTTAGGTACTCCAAACCCACCATCTAAATACATCATTTCTTCTGTTTTAATTATTACATAATTTGCTGGTAATACCATTTCCATTTTTCTACACTCCTTTCATGTCCTTCGTCTTTTACTGATTGTTTATTGTTAATTCAAGATTCAAAGCTCGCTTTAAACTGTTTGGCATCATCGGTATCAAAACGAGTAAAATGTGATTGTGACAACAGATAACCACTTATTATGATAAAGATAATCGCACTCGTCATAATAATCGACTGAACATCAAATGATAAAAGTAATAACCCACCAATTAAACTCCCAATCGGTGTGGCGATATTGTTGACGGTACTTAACGTGGCCATGACTCTACCATGAGATGGGTGGGTGTCATGATTTGAATTAACGACATTTGAATCACATTCATCACCCCGGAACAGGCCCCGAATAAAAGTAAAGATGAAGCGGTCATCCACCAGTTAGACGCTAAACCAAATAATACGAGAGCTAAACCGTTACCGAGCCAGGCCATGGCCACGTATAAGCCTTTTGCTTTTAAAGTATTTGATAGAATCGCGCCGATAAAGAACCCAATGAAAAAGGCAACGTAAAGGCCACTGTAGTAGATCGCAGAACCATACTGTTCACCCATCGTCGGTAAAATAATAATTAATAGGGCAATAATCGCCCCTGAAATAATCGTTGACGGGAGGATGATTTTTAAATAGCGACTTTTATTAATGAATGAAAAGCCTGCTTTAATATCGGCTAGGTATAAACTAAAACGTTTCTTTAGCGATGACTGACGTGCAGAGGATGGATGGGTTGTTTTCTGTTGGGCTGTCTTTCTAGTTAATAGACCAAGAAAGCTCACGCCGGCGAGTAAAAATAAAGCAGCGGATAACAGATAGGCATTTTGAATACCTAGCCATCCAATTAATGCTCCACCAGCTAAGTAGCCAATCAAGTTGATGACTTGATCGGATGAACCAATCGCCGCATTAGCTGCTTGAAGTTGATCCGGTTCATCTATTAACAGCGTTAACAATTTGTTGTTTGCCGGGTAGTACAATGCAGAAAATAACGATGCAATAAAAACAAGACCAATAATAAGTGCAACAATAAAAAGGTCGGTAGAAAAAATGAAGGGAATTATAAACACAATTATTGCTTGAAATAGTAAGGCTAAACCAGCAAGTGTCGCGGCCGCATAACGATCAACAACTGGTCCAAAGAAAATGCTACATAAAGCTGCTGAACTAATTGCCGCATAAACAAAGCCGTTTACTGACACGTTCAGTGTTGATGTTTGAATCAACCAAAGTATAGCGATGGAATATATACTATCACTCAGGTTGGCAAAGCTTCTTGAGGCAAAATAAGTCGTGAAAAACTTAACACGAAATACGTTCATTAAATCATCCTCCCAGATAAAGTTAAAAATATTGCTAATTATTTGTTTGTGAAATTATTCAAGTTTTTTTAGGCTTTTCACCTCTTAAACACATTTAAACTAATCAGTCATATCACGTCTCTCGCAATCGCATAGGCAATCCTTAAATAACAGGAAAATTTAGTTCGTTTCAGTGCATGCTAATATTGAGTCATAGAATGATAGGACTTAATAAGTCTAGAACAAGTAATGTGAATCTAAAGAAAATGCACACGAATGGTTTTCACTTAAGAAGTTAATCGGATAGATTTGTTGATTAATTTAGATATTACCACGGTTTATATTTTTGTAAAAATCCTATTGAAAACTGATTATTAGAGATAATGAGGTGTATCTATAACAAAGCTCTTTGATACTATCTCTTTTCTGTAAATATATAATCATGATTATATTTTGAAGCCAATATTCGAATATATCTAATGAAAGTTCAGCTAACTCATGCATGTTTTTACAAAGGTATAACGTGAAGACATTCATGATTTGGATGACTATCTCTATAGGTCGGCGTAGGCGGTGTTGATAAAAGTGTAAAGCAAACGTATATTTTATCCTGTTAGAAAGCTAGTAATACTAAGGTTTAAATGAAAAAGCCGACCTCTATATCGAGGTCGTACTAATTTTTACTTTACTTTTTTTCAAGCCTTCTTGATGAACTTAAAAGTTATAGAGGCTAATATAAATGATGCTCCCACCATTATTGGGAAGACGACAAATGCACCTAAAAGGTTTGTTTTAAAATTCAAAGGCACGAAATTATCCCATGCCAGCGTTACGACTTTTCTTAAAAGTATGTAAATAAAGATCGTAAATACAAAATAAATGACTTTCTCTATGACGTTTTTCAATCTGTTTACCTCCTTCATATGCTTTATTAAATTTATTGTTTTTCGCAAAAAACAACTTTTTAAAAACAGCCTTTAATTAAAATCTACAGTTCAATAATCATAGGTTGTCAACGGCATTACCGAATAAGAAAATGAAACTAGACAACAAGAGAATACATAAGCTTCCAACGATAAGGCTTAGATGAACGATGACGACTCTCTTCGTCTTAGATTTGAAAATGGCAACTATTGATAGAAAAAAGGTCAAAACTGATAAAGCGATGACCAATATGAGTGGATGTAATTTCAAATAATCTAACGAGAAATCATGAAATGATTTCGAGAATGAAGCAGCTCCTAACGACAACACGCTTAAAGTGAAAAGAACAAGAGTAGGCTTTAAATTGATCAACATCGGTTTGTTTTTCAAATGCATGCGCGCTCCTTTCAAATGTTAGATGTAAAGAGACCTTGTAGTGCTAGGACGATATAAGCTTCTTTCTTTTTATAAGCAGTAATATTATGAGTGTGATTTCAGTAGAAAGACAGATAAGAGATCCTAAGATAATACCACCGATAAATGAATAGCGTTGATATGCATGTAATAGAAAAACCAGTTGATGATGACAATAAGCTGCAAGATGAGTTGAATGAAAGCGGCTTGAATAATATAACTGGTATAAGGACCTGTCTTCTTGAAAAATGCTAGTGTAAAACGCCAAACAATCATAAAAATCATTAATAGTAAAACGATATAAACAGCGATAAAGAGATCGTGTTGATTCATCTCTTTCCCCTTCCTTTTAATCATTTACTTCAACAAACATCTCTTACACATGATAGATTAAATTGGATGTTATTGGCTTATTTCTATCATAGCAAATAACTGACAAAAAATATACGTTATAACAAAAAAACCTAACAAAATAATCATGTTAGGTCTTCGGTGTGTGTATTATAGGTTGATTAAAATTAAGGCAACGATAGTTAAAGCAATCGCAACTTTATTTTTTCGCTTAATGGTTTCATTGAATAACACAAATCCACCAATCGTAATCAATACGATACTGCCGGCGCTGTATATTGGAAAGACAACCGATGTTTTCAATGTATCCAAGGCAAGAATTAAAAAGTATGATGAGAACAGATTTGGAATACCAACTAAGAAACCTGTTATAATATCGCTTTTTCTTACGTCGCCCTGCTTTTTATAAGCGTAGGTGGCACTAATAATAAACGCAATAAAAAATACTGCGAATAGAAAGACATCCTTATAATCATTTAACGCATACTTTTGATAGATTTTATTTGAAAACTCCGCAATCCCGCCGAAAACAAACAACAACAGCAATGTTGGTTTTAAATCAAAGCGCTCAAGCGATTCGGGTGACAAGTTTACGATTAGAATAGATATAAGTGCAAGAACAATCCCGATCCATTGAATCATTGTCGGTAACTCTTGCCAGATAATGATGGAGAAAATCATTGGAATTAGAATACCTAATTTAGCAATCGTGCCAGATAATCCTACCCCATTTTCTCGTACGCTTTTTTGATAATAGATGAATGATAAAAAGAAAAATATGCCCGCAACAGATCCAATCATCAGTGCCCAAAGGATACTTGAAGCTGGTGACAACAAGGCGTTATCTGAGTTTAAAACAGCGCTAAACTCACTGAGGAAATTAACATCAAGTGAAAAATCGGTCATCAAGCCCTTTGTCACAATCATGACAATGCTTGTCGTAAAAGCAATAAAATAATTAGCGCTTGTAATAACGTAACGATTCGTCTTTCTTGTTTCTGTGTACTTAAAGATCAGTGCAATGGATGCACTACAAATAATGGCTAGCAATAAATAAAACATAAAGCTTCTCTACTCCCCTTCTTTTTGTTCCTTCATTACTATAGCCTTATTTCGTTTCGTTACGCAAGTGTTCATTTTATCTGACGAAATCTGTATACTTTATTTTAGTAGTTACAAAAAACCAGAAATAAAATCATTTGAAGAATACGAATTAATACCATCCACTTTTGGCAGGTGGATTCATCAACATAAAGAGACAGGATTATTCAAAGAAAACGATAACCGCATACCCGAACAAGAATAACAGATTTACTTAAGAAACTAAATAGGAAGGAATCAATGACCTAAAAAATGCAAATCCTCCCTTCCTATGTTATGGTAGTAAGTGTCATCTAATAGAATGAATTTTAAGCGTCAATGTTTATTTCGCCCGAGCCTCATGTTCTAATAATCATTTTTATTGATTAATTACGTTTAACTCATCCGTATTTTGATATCACCCTGAGTAGAAAAACGGAGTAACACGGAGGGATTTCAAGAATAACTTATTTTATAGAGGGAGGAAGTTCCAATGAATATATTCAGAAAAAAGCACTTATTATTGATAATCACTCCAGTAATTATAATATCCTGCGTGCTTTTTATATTGTCACATTACTATCCATTATCGTTGCTTAGTATAAATAAACAATATATCTACACACCTGAATCTACGGTGGTTGCTCAATATGAATCTAAATTAAATGACTTAAAAAGCAGTTATGAAAAAAGTGAAACAAATGATTTAACGATTAACAGGATGCAACAAGGTTTGCTAGATGTTTATCACCAAGATTTTTTAATCAGTGGGGACTCAGTTGTGTTTACTAATGAAAAATTCAGTTCAATTAAAATAGATGTTATAGAAACTAGAAAAATATTGCTGGATCTAACCTTTAGTGAAAATTATGACAAAAATACGAAAAACTATTTACAATTGCTAGTAGAATCAATAATAGAAATGGAGAGTTCTATACAAAAAGCAGAACTGACAGCTTCTTATTCAAAAGAAGAATTAGAACAAGTTTTAAATAAACTGCAGATGCGTTTTTACTCCAGTTTAAAATATTTTGATTCTTTTTATGATAGTTATACAAATAGTTAGCGACTTTTAGATATACTTCTTGATTTTTTTCGGTAGTTGGATAAGTGACTACTGCCAAGGTATTTAACAGTGCATTAAAAAAACACTTTTTCCTTTACATCTCTAGGAAATTAACGTGGCTTGGCATCGAGCACCTGCGGGCATGGTTTTTGCGTCAGAGAACCAGCTGAATACATGCTGGCTCTGCCGAACGACAGCCGCTCGATATAAAAGCCCCGCTCAAGTAATGATAAATAGCTTGGCAAACAGAATAATAGCCGTGAAATGAAGTGTGTGGTTAAAGGATCCTGTCTTGCTTAGTGTAACCTATCCAAGTTTGCAATACAGACTCAAAGGTCTTATCGTGTTGACGTCCTCATCTTCACTTCCTACTTTAAATTGAAATGTAGTGTAAATTCACCGTCGTGGAAATTACACAACTAATATTGGTATGTTTGTAAGAGAGCCGTCATTTATTAATCATTTATAAATCAATATTGGTTATTCTCCAAAATTCTTCGATTTTTTCTAGAGTTAAATTCATAAATACAACACTTCCTGAAGAGGGATTATCCTCAGTGTCAACATAGAATGATACGTTCATTAATATCTTATCACTTGAAAGGTCAGAATTTAACTCGAAGTTATTTAGAAGATACGATATGCTTTTGCTCTGCAAAGCGAGATAAGGTGTTTTAGTCGAATTATCGGTCAAGATTATCCCCTCTTGTTCAATTGAATAGTTATTTGTTAATAATTCATCCATAGTGTCATAATCAAGCTCAATATAGGCATTAAGAAATTGTTCAGCTGTTGCCCATGATTGAGGTATAAGTTTTATTAATTTTTGTTGTTGATCTAATTCTTTCGATTGCTGATCTAAATCTTCTCGTAACTCTTCGTTTAGTTTTGTAATTTCACTAATATCATTTTTCAACTCGTCAATATTATTTTTATTTTCAACATGAATTTGTTCATTCGTTTCTACTTCTTTATCACTAGAACACCCAAATAATATGAATACTAGCATCGTAACAGTTACAGTAGACATAACAGTTTTGATCATTATCATCATCTCTCTTCCTTTTAAGATTTAATTATTACCTAATATGGATAGGTTGCACTTAACCAGGTAGTTTAGTTGAGGTCTATTAGACTTGCTAGACTAATTATGGAAATTGATATTTTAAGTATGCAGCGCTGATCATGAGGCTAGACAAGGTATCAGTTTTATCTCATAAAATCCGATGGTATAATTTAAACATTTATTAGATGAATGAATTTCA